>JAZQJL010000184.1:0-4643 GCA_045541595.1 Lachnospiraceae bacterium
CGGTTTTACCGGGGGGTTCCTTTTTGTGTTGCACGCCTGTTTTTGTTTGCAAATTGGGCCGGAGACATTCCCCTAAATTTCTTGAAATTTCGGTAAAAGGTGCTGAAATCGCCGTAGCCGCAACAGTTTGCTGCTGCGGAAATCTTTCCGCCTTCCGCAATAAGCTCCGCAGCCCGGTCGATGCGATACCGGTTGAGGTATTCCTTAAAGGACATACCAACAATAGAATTAAAGATTGTGCAGAAGCAAGTTTTTGACATAGCAGAGCGATGCACGATTTCGGAGAGGGTTAGCTCCTCATCAAAATGGTTTTTGATGTATTCGATGCTGTGCATTACTAACTGTCGGTTTTCTTCAGAAATCAAAATCTCTGCCCGTTGCACAAAATAAACCCGGGCAAAAATGGATAATAGAACAGAAACACACTCCTTGACAAGATCGTCCTTTCCTGCCTTTTCACCTACAAATTCTTCCATAATTCGTTTGACCAGCATTTCCACAAAAACCGCATCTTCATAAGAGAGGGTGAATTTTGGCTGAATATTTTTCAGGGACTGTGTTCTGAGATAATAAAGGAAATCCAGAAGCAGCTTATTGCTTTCCTTGATGCTTTGAAAATAATCAGGCATAAAAGAAAGGGAATAAAAATCCACATCGCCATCAAGCTTTTCTATATAATGTGGGACATTGGGCGGAAGAATAAAAACATCTCCGGTTGCAAGTTCCGCAACACTGCTTTCAATATGGTGAAGAATTTTGCCACTACGGATATAGTAAATTTGAAAATAATCGTGGGAATGAAGCGCAAGCGCCTCTTTCGGCTCATTGATGCGGATAATGTGAAAATCGCCGGTGGCGTTTTTGTAATAGGACAAGACAAATTTTTTAATATTCATGCCGTTCACCTTCTGATTTTATTTTAGCAAAATATCGAACAAAATGCAATATAATATTGACATATTGCATTGAACGGCGGAATCGCTTTTTATAATATTACATTGACAGAAAACTTGTCAGAAAGGAAGCTTTTATGAAAATAGTTGCATTAAATGGTTTACTGGGTTACGGATACAGTGAAGAGGCACTGAATATTGCATTTTCAGAAAAAGTGGATTATCTGGGGGTGGATGCCGGTTCTACCGACCCCGGCCCTTATTATTTGGGAAGCGGAAACTCCTTTACTGACCGCGGCGCGGTAAAACGGGATTTAGGCTTGGCGCTGCCCAAAGCACTGGAACAGAATGCCCCGTTCATTATTGGCACTGCCGGCGGCGCAGGAAGTGCGCGGCACGTTCAGTGGCTGAAAGAGATCCTTTTGGAAATTGCTGCTGAAAAGAAGCTGCAGTTTAAGCTGGGTGTTGTTTTCAGTGATGTTTCCAAGGAATACGTTTTAGAAAAACTCGATAGCGGAAAAATCACAAATATGAGCGAAGAAATGCCGCTTTCCCAAAAGGATATTGAAGAAAGCACAACCATTGTAAGCCAAATTGGCATCGCTCCGATTATTGAACTGCTGAAACAGAAAGCAGATGTAATTCTCTGCGGCAGAGCGTGCGACACCGCAATTTACGCGGCACCTTGTATTTATAACGGCTATAATCCGGGTTTAGCCTTCCATATGGCAAAGATTATGGAATGCGGCGCTATGTGCTCTGAGCCGGTTGCCGCGGCCGACGTAATGCAGGCGTATATGTATGAAGATTATTTTAAGCTTCGTCCCGCAAACCCCATTCGCAAATGCACCGTTGACCGGGTTGCCGCCCACACCTTGTACGAACAGAGCAATCCTTACCTGATTTTCGAGCCGGACGGCGTTTGCGACCTGACAAATTCCGAATTTCAGCAGATTGACGAGCGGACGGTACGGGTCACCGGCTCTGTTTTCAAGGAAGCAGAGCAGCCGACGCTGAAGCTGGAGGGCGTAAAGTGTTCCGGCTACCGGACGATTTGTCCTGCGACAATTTATGATCCGGAAACCATCCGGCAGTTTGACACTATTGCAAAAACGGTTATGACTTTCGTGAAGGAGAACACCCAAAAGACTCTTCCGGAAAACAGCTATACCGTTTCTTTCAAGACAAACGGCGGCGCAGAAAGCTCGCTGGGTATCGTTATGGATATTGTAGGACAGACCCAGCAGATCGCAGACACCGTTTGCGCCCTTGTGCGGAGCAGAATGCTGCACTGCGATTATCCGGGAAGAAAATCCTCCGCAGGCAATCTGGCCTTTCCCTTCTCTCCCTCGGATATCCACGTAGGTGCAGTCTATGAATTCTCCGTGTTCCATTTGGCAAAGGTTGATTCTCTGCTGGAAACTTCAAAAATCGAGCTGGAGGAGGTTGGTCTATGAAAAAACTAATCGATTATACCAAAATTCTGCGGAGCAAAAACGCAGGCCCTCTGTTTATCACCTTTGATTTAATTTTCAACAACAACGAGGATATGCACTATATCTCAGAACGGTTGACCAAAGAACATATTGCGAAGGCCTACGATGTTCCGGCGGAAAAAATCGACATCATCGTTTACAGCGTAGTGAATTCCATCAAGATTACATTCCCCAGAAAGAATATCAGCGGCAGCCTGCAGGACACCGATATTTACGGCTGTCAACAGCATGTCCCGCTTGCAAACATTGCCCTGTAATGCCACATGCTTAGAGGGAAATATGATGAAAATACTTTTAACGCAATTTGGAAATGAAACAAATAGCTTTGCCGTGGGTAAAACCACCTTTGAGACCTTAGTTCCCAATGGTTGGATAAAGGGCGAGGATGTCATCAGCCAGTTTAAGGGGACGGCAACATATTTAGGCGGAGCGCTCAGAGCCATTGAAGAAGAAGGCGCAGAGCCGCTTCCTGTTGATTTGGCAACGCGCGGCGGCAATTTTGGCGCAGGCCCTACGATGTCCGGCGCGTGCGCCAGCTATGTTATGGACCACATAACAGGTGAAGTAAAAAAACATATGGGAGACTTTGACGGTGTGTTTTTTGCGGTCCACGGAGCAGGCTGTTCAGAAACAGATCCGGATTTAGAGCGTTACAGTTTCAGCAGAATGAGAGAGGTTATCGGTGATATTCCGATGGTATCATCATTAGATGCCCATGCTAATTTAAGTCAGGATATGGTTGAATTGTCTGATGGACTTTACGGGATAAAGACAGTTCCGCATATCGACTGTGAAGAGGCAGGATACCGGGCAGCCAAAACCTTGATTCGTCGTATCCGGGGAGAAGTAAATCCCAAGATGTATTTAAAAAGAATACCGCTGTTAATTCCGGCAACAACGGGACGAACCATAAGCGGCCCGGGTAAAGCAATAATGGAATTTACTGCTGAGTGCGTAAAAAAATATAATCTTATAGATGCCACCTTCTTTTTTGGATTTTCTGCAGCTGACTGTCCTTGCTCTTCCTGCTCTGTTCTGGTAATTGCAGACGGTTATACTCCGGTAAAGGAAGCGGAAGAAATTGCAGATTTTGTCTGGCAGAGAAGATTTGATTTTTCAGAGCCGTCTTTGTCGGTTCAAGAAGCTATGGACTGTGCTCTTTCAAAGGTAAAAGACGGATACGTTGTAATAAACGAAGCTTCCGATAATCCCGGTGGTGGAGCTCCCGGAGATGGAACGCATTTGCTTCGGGAAATGATTAAAAGAAATATTCCGGGAACTATTATGGGGCCGTTAACGGATAGTGTTGCTGTAAAATATTTGTTTGACAACCATAAGGTAGGAGATGTGGTTGATATAACAGTTGGTGGCAAGGTAGATCCGATTAACGGAGAACCGCTGAGACTGAATCATGCCGAAATAATAAATTTTTCAAACGGAAAGCTTATTTCTGCGGCACCAATAAACTTTGGCGCTCCCATGAATTATGGAAATACAGTAAGACTACGTCAGGGAAACGTAGAGCTGATTATTGTATCGGACAGATTTCAAACCTATGATGACCGTCCGTTTATTATGACAGGCTGTGATATGTCGCAGTATAAGATACTTGGGCTAAAGTCGATGAATCATTTCCGCGGTTATTTTCAAGGCCGTGCCGATGCCATTGTTACCGCAGACCCGCCGGGACAGTGCCCGATAAATTTAAAACTATATCAGTATAAAAACATAGAACATCCGATACTTCCGTTGGAAGAAGTGGATTCTATTTGAAAGCAATAGAATTACATGGAGGGAAAAATGATTAAAACAGAACTTTATGAAAAAGTCCTTTTTGAAACGATTAAGCGTGGTGCAACCGAAATTTCCGCCGATGTGAAAGAGGCATTTGAAGCTGCAATTGCCCGGGAAAGCAACCCCGATGCCCAAAAAGGTTTGATTGCGACCTTGAACAGCATGGAAATGTCTGCAAAGCGGGAAAATCCCCTTTGTGTAGATACCGGTTGGCCGATCTTCTACTTTAAGGTGGGCAATCAGTGCCAGCTGGAAGGCGGCTTTGTGGAGCTGGAAAATGCGGCAAGACGCGCCGTCGCCAAGGCTACTGAACTTGGCTACCTGCGTGCTACCATGAAGCACCCCTTGACGGGATACGACCCCGGCAATAACATCGGTATGAATATCCCCGATTTTACTTATCAGTTTGTAGACGGCGATTCTATCGAAATGTCCTATGCCGCAAAGGGCGGCGGAAGTG
>JAZQJL010000185.1:0-2942 GCA_045541595.1 Lachnospiraceae bacterium
GATGTTAAGGTGGCAGCCACTACAGCAGAAATGATTGATAAAAAGATTCCTTTGAAGATTATGACTTTAAGTAACAGTCGTCAGAAAATCAATGACTGCCTTGGTAATCCGGTGGAAATCAGTATTGCGGTAACCTGGAGAGTACGTGATACGGCAAAAGCAGTGTTCAATGTAAATAACTATAAGGAATTTCTTTCCCTGCAGTGTGACAGTGCGTTAAGAAATATTGTGCGTTTATACCCGTATGATGTAGCTCCAAACGTGGATACCACCGGTGACGGTATTGCCGACGAAGGAAGTCTCCGTGGCTCCAGTGATGTGGTAGCAAAGCGCATCAGCGATGAAATCCAGCAGCGCGTAGAGGAAGCCGGCATTGAAATTATCGAAGCACGAATTACCTATCTTGCATATGCAACAGAAATTGCGGCAGTAATGTTACAGCGTCAGCAGGCGTCTGCTATTATCGATGCCAGAAAGATGATTGTGGATGGTGCTGTTGGTATGGTAGAGATGGCATTAGAACGTCTCAATGAAAAGCAGGTGGTGCAGTTAGATGAGGAGAGAAAAGCAGCCATGGTCTCCAATCTGTTAGTGGTTCTTTGCGGAAACCGCGATGCACAGCCAATTGTAAATTCCGGAAGCTTATATTAAGAAATGGCAGACACAGGAAAGAAGCAGGTTCCGCTCCGGTTGTCAGCAAAGTTGTACGACGCCATCGCTGCGTGGGCGGAAGACGACTTTCGATCGGTGAATGGACAGATAGAATATTTATTAACAGAGTGTGTGCGTCAGCGCAAGAAGAACGGCAAGTATGTTTCCGATGAAATTGACGTGCCGCCGGAACTGGATATTTATTAAGAAGGGTCCAGTTAAAAATATGAGATAAAAGGAAGAGGGTATCCCCAAAGTCATGAGATAATGACTTGAGGGATACCCTCTTCTTTTCCGTTAAAATTCGCAAGTCTGTTCCAAAATTTCTACTAACTTCTGTAGTCCCTCTTTATCTTCTGCATCAAAGCGATTAAGAACCGGGCTGTCGATATCAAGCACTCCAACTACCTTACCGTTTTTGTGAATCGGCAGTACAATTTCCGAATTGGAGGCAGAGTCACAGGCAATGTGTCCCGGAAATTCATGAACATCTTTTACCAGCTGGATTTCATTGTTTGCCAAAGCAGTTCCACAGACGCCTCTGCCGGACGGGATGCGGATGCAGGCGGTTTTTCCCTGGAAAGGACCAAGGAGAAGATAGTCCTTACCGGTAGCTTTATCGGTTTTGGTTAAATAAAAGCCGGCCCAGTTAATGTCACTTAAGGCATAAAACAGTAGGGCAGAACAGTTAGCTAAATTCGGGATGATGTGAGGTTCGCCGTCGGTTAAAGCAGTTAATTGCTCAGCAAGGAGCTGGTATAATTCATTTTTATCGGTTGGATAACAATTCAAATGGGTTTCGGACATAGGTGTTCTCTCTTTCATGTTATTTTATTCAGTTTATATGATTGGGAAGGAAAGGTCAAGGACTTTAGAAATTATACCCGGTTGACCGGAAAATGAGGGTAACTTATCTACAATTCCTACCGTGGCATATTGAAAAAAGTCTGATAAAATTATAATAAGTGAAAGGATGCAAATGTACAAGGAGGATTACATGAAGCACATAGCTTATGAATACAAAAATGCACCAATACCCGGCGGTGGGTATGTTACCGGATTTCTCTTTGATAAGAAGCATCCGAATGTGTTATTTTGCCGCACGGATATTGGAGGCGCATATCGTTATGACGCAGAGCAGGAGTGCTGGAACAGCCTGATGGACCATGTAACCATGGACCGCTTGGACGAGTCTTATCCGATTGCTATGGCGGTGGATGAGGAAAAGCCAGGAAAGCTTTACATCATCAGTGGCATGCATCATAAACCATGCGGACTTTTAGCGGTATCCGAAGACTATGGAGAGCATTTTACTTATAAAGAGGTGCCGACTCCTGTGCATGGCAACTGGGGAGGCAGAGGCAGCGGTTATCGCCTGGTGTGTGCAAACGGAGCACTTTATTTTGCCAGCCAGAAGGGTGGTTTGTTTATTACAAGAGATGAGGGTGAAACCTGGCAACAGACCTTGGTGTGTGGTGAGGAGTATTTAACCTTTGTATGGGTATCTCCCCAAAAGGAAGGCTTACTGGTGGTTGGCACCGCCGGAGCATCTGTTGGTGATAAGGAAGCCTTCCGGGGCCCGGCGTTGTATGTGTCCTATGACAATGGCGGTACGTTTGAAATTTTGCCGTCACCGGAAAATCAAAAGCAACTGGATTCTTTGTGGCCGGGCTATGTGGCGGAGCGGTATGATTATGACGGAACTTATTTGTATGTGACTATGGCACAGACTGCTATGCGCTGCTTCAATTTAGAACTGGCTTACAGTTGTGACTGTGGGGATGTGCAGGGCGGCAAGGTGCTACGGTATTTTTTTAATGGGGAAGGAAACATAGCGGGGTATGAGGATATCACTCCGTATAATACCTTTTACGGCGGGAGACCTATACAGGAATCGCCGGAGAATATGCTAACTCATGGTTTTGGAGGAATTTCTTCCACGAAGGATTTGCCGGGACTTTTAGTGTGTTCCACCATATGCAGGCGGGATGGTGATATGCTATACCGCTCTTTCGACTACGGTACCACCTGGGAACCGGTGCTGTATGGGTTAAGTATAGGGGAGCTGGTCTTCCACACTTCCTATATGAAGCCGGAGTTTAACGGCGGAGGGTCCCTGCTTCACTGGCTGACGGATATTAAAATCGATCCTCACAACAAGGACGTGGCCTGGTTTAATTCCGGCACCGGAGTATTCCGCACAAAAAATCTGACGGCGGATAAAGTAGTATTTGAGGATTGGTGCGACGGTATTGAGGAGACGGTACATTTGAATGTGTACAGTCCAAGCG
>JAZQJL010000186.1:0-3006 GCA_045541595.1 Lachnospiraceae bacterium
GCAAAGGCATTTGCTTCGTCGGTATCCACGTGCATGGCCAGTCGGAACGACGGGCTGACCCGGACTACCACATCCGCATAAATCAGGTTACGCTCATAGCTTTTGGTAATCACAAAGACATTCTCATTGTCTTTTACATTATACTGTAATGCGTCCACCGGTCGCATGTGAATATGCCGTTTGGCAACAATTACCCCTTTATCTAACGTGATTTCTTTATCTCCTGCCCGCAAGATACATCCCGGAGTGCCCTCAATATCACCGGATTGGCGGATAACACTCGGAATTCCTAATTTTCTTGTATCGGTTACGGAAACCTCCACCTGGGTTTCTTTACGGAATGGACCTAATATGGAAACCTTTTCAAATTCCCCCCGGGGACCTACCACCGCCAGCTTTTCTGCAGCTACATACTGTCCCGGCTGGCTCAGCTCCTTAACAAAGGTTAACTCCTTTCCTTCGCCGAACAGGGCTTCAAAATCTTCTTTTGTAATGTGAATGTGTCTTGCCGATGTTTCTATCGGTATTCTTGGCGGCATGTCTTTTTCCTCATTTCTTTTTTACTTTTGTTCCGGCCTGGTATAAGCCTTATCAATTTCAATCACGGCAAAATACACCGGATTGTATTTCCATATTTTTTTCTGCACCATATCTGCCAGGTCCACATCCGGAACGGCAAAATCGAAAGGTACTACCATGTCAAAAATTAAATTTGTGTGGGTCGGACCCTTTACCACCCGAAAATCATGAATGGACAGCACCGGATCTATCTCTTTTACATATTCGGTTACCACACGTTTTATTTCCAGTGTCTGCGCATCCTTAGTGCTTACCGGGTCCATATGGATGACCGCAGCACAATGCAGCTCACTTTTTAACCGGTGCTCCACATTGTCTATCATATCATGCAGGACTAAAATATCTCCGTCTGCCGGCACTTCGGCATGAAGGGAAATCATCACTCTGCCCGGTCCGTAATTATGTACAATCAAATCATGAATGCCGATAATTTCTTCCTCTGATGTCACGATTTCTTCAATACGATGTACGAATTCCGGTTCCGGCGGCTGACCAAGTAACGGGTTAATGGTTTCTTTTGCAGAATTAAAGCCTGCATAAAAAATCAGCAGTGCCACCAGAATGCCGCAGATTCCGTCTATCTGCAGATTAGTATAATAAGATACTATCATAGATGCAAGTACCACTGTCGTAGCACCCATATCACTTAAAGAATCCATGGCCGTTGCCAGCATTGCCTCACTGCGAATTTTTTTACCGATTTTACGGTTATAAAGAAACATATAAAACTTCACAAGAATGGATGCCAATAAAATAATCAGTATGACCGGTTCAAAGGTGATCTCTCCCGGGTGCAAAATAGCATCCACGGAGGATTTCAGAAGTTCCACCGCCATGTAAATAATCAACATGGATACTAATAGTCCCGAGATATATTCCACACGGCCATGTCCGAAGGGATGATCCGGATCCGGCTTTTGTCCGGCCAATTTGAAGCCAAACAGCACAATCAGCGAGGAACCCGCATCTGACAAATTATTGGCCGCATCCGCCATAATCGCAATAGACCCGGATAAGAGTCCCGCAATGAATTTTCCTGCTGCCAGCAAAACATTAAAGAAAATTCCCACCGAACCGCACAGCACACCATACGCCTGCCTTGTTTCCGGTGACTCCGTGTCTTTTGCCTCTTTCAGAAAAACTCTTGCCAACAATTCTACCATTTTACCGCTCCTTTTGGTACCGTCTCTATTATTTTATACTCTTACAGTTTAAACAGACCTAACGACTGCTCCAATTCTTTAGAAAGTGCTACCAGCTTTTCAGAGGCCTCTTTCAGTTCACCCATAGTAACACTCATGGAATCTGTGGAGTCCTTTGTACTGTCGGCGGAGGCAGCATTTTCATAAGAAACGTCTGCCAGGTTACTTACCACCTCTCCGATGGCAGTGCCAAATTCATTTAAAGTGTCCACATTTCCCCGGATCATTTCTATCTTCTGTTTGGAATTTTCTACTTCGCCGGAAACAGCTACGGATTTGGACATGGTTTCGTCCAGTTTTTCCTGTTGCTGATCCATCTTGTCTTTTACATCTGCCATTATTTCCACCATGCGCTCTGAGGTGGAAACAACCCCGTCAATCACTGTTTCTATTTTTCCGATGGAGGAATTCGACTGCTCGGCCAGTTTATTAATCTGCTGGGCTACCACCGCAAAGCCACGACCGGCCTCACCGACACGGGCTGCTTCAATGCTTGCATTGAGCGCCAGCAGTGTAGTTTCTTCTGCCACATTACGAATCATGTCTAATGCAGAAGTAATGTCACGGATGGAATCACTCATTACCGCAATCTGCTCTGCCACCTGCATTACTGCTGCTTTTGTTTCGTTGTTGGACACATTTAATTCATTGATAATGCGCTCCGACTCACTTTCCTCCTGAGCCATCTTAGTGGCGTTGTCATTCAGATTTTCCACTTCACCTACAATGCTTTCAATCTGGCGTCCCATGCGCATAATGTTATCATTGGTTTCGGATGTGTCTTCTGCCTGTTGCTTTGCTCCTCTGGAAATTTCTGCAACTGCCCGGATAACATCAGTAACTACGCCATCCGTGTTTTGTGCCATATTGGTTAACTGGTCTGCAGACTCATTTAATCTGGTTGCAGATTGCTTAATGTCCGTTACAATCTGATACAGGGTATTCTGCAACCGGATGGACATACGGTAAATATCACCGATTTCGTCTTCCCGTTTTTGCAGTACCGGATTTGGCTGTTCATCCAGCTTTCCGTGTACGATTTTATGTAAAAACTGGCGGATAATTGTCATATCCTTTACCATGGCTCTGGAAAGCAGAACCACTGCCACTCCCGCAACTGCTATAAACAAAATAGAAACTCCTACAATACCCAGCGTTTGGGAGTTAATCGTCTTATTTACGCTGGCACTGCTTACCGCTGCTTCCACAGCACCGATCACGGAAC
>JAZQJL010000187.1:0-6034 GCA_045541595.1 Lachnospiraceae bacterium
ATTGTGTCTCATCCTATTTTAACCGAGTAAAGACAGTTCCTCTAACAGACCGTTTAGTCTGGTTCCCAGACCACAGTCAATTACACGGTTCTCATTTTCTAACTTACAGCTGCCATCCGGCAAATCTGCATCTTTTTTAAACTCCAGGGTATATTTTTCCCGGTATAGCTCCTTGATTTTCGGAAACAACGATTCATATTTTTTATAGTCTGCCTCGCTTAACAGAACGTCAAAGGCCGCGTCTCTCTGTGCAAAGCCAAGTCCGGTTTCCATCAGATACATCAGGACTTCTTTATGATTGTCATAAGCCACGTTCGTAACTTTTTTTACAAGTTCAACTAACACGTCGGCAAAGGCCGGCTCCAGCTCAGCAATTTTATCTGCATACTGTTGTTCCAACTGCTGTCTGCGGGTTTCCAGTTCTGCCATGGCACGATCTTCTTCTGCTTTGGCACGCTTCATGCCCTCTTCATATCCTTGGGCAGAAGCCATTTTTAAAATGCTTTCTTTTGCAATTTCCGCATCCCGCTTAGCCGCCTCAATTAAACCGTCTGCCTGGGCTCTTGCCTTGGCAACAATGTCATCTCCCTTGCGGTTGATAATCGGCATCATCTCAGCCATAATCTCTTCCCTGAGAGAGTTTTTCATTGCTTCTATATCCTGCTCGGAAAACACCGGCGCAGCATCTTCCAATACTTCAATATCACCAAGGTCTTCCACCACAAGTCCCTGTACAAACTCGCCGGCTTCTTTCTTTGGTTCTGCCGGCACTTCTTTCACATTTACCAGCTTCATTACCCGTTCTGCCAGTGCATTTTCCCGTTCTTCCATGTCCAGATTCTTAATTTTCTGTGTATCATAGGCAATGGAATATGCCTTAATCATGTTACTAGACAACGAGCTCGTCACCTCCGCCTCTGGATGTTACGATTTCACCGGAATCCTCTAACTTACGGATAATATTAACAATCTTCTGCTGTGCTTCTTCTACATCCTTCATACGAACAGGACCCATGAAGTCCATATCCTCGCGGATCATGGTAGCAAGACGCTTGGACAGGTTATTAAAGATTGCATTCTGTACTTCTTCGTTAGCGCTCTTAAGAGCAACCGCAAGCTCGTTATTATCAACCTCACGCAGCACACGCTGGATGGAACGGTCGTCCAGTGTAAGGATATCTTCGAATACGAACATCTTCTTGCGGATTTCGTCTGCCAGTTCCGGCTCGTCGATTTCCAAGGTTTCCATAATATGTTTTTCTGTACCGCGGTCTACCGTATTTAAGATTTCTACGATAGCATCGACACCGCCGGCCAGTGTGTAGTCCTGATTTGCCAGGGAGGAAAGCTTACGCTCCAATACACGCTCCACTTCTTTGATAACATCCGGAGAGGTACGGTCCATCTGGGCAATACGTTTTGCAACATCTGCCTGCTTATCCTGCGGCAACTGTGCAATGATAGAGGAAGCCTGTCCGGTGGAAAGGTAAGAAAGAATCAACGCAATAGTCTGCGGATGTTCTTCCTGGATAAAGTTTAAAATCTGGGAAGCATCGATCTTGCGGATGAACTCGAACGGACGCACCTGTAAGGATGCGGTCAGTTTTCCGATAACTTCCATAGCCTTTTCGGAACCGAGTGCCTTCTCCAAAAGATCCTTGGCATAACCGATACCACCTTCGGCAATATACTGCTGGGCAAGACAAACCTCGTAGAATTCGTCCAAAACCTCTTCTTTTAAGGACTGGCTGACACTACGTGTGTTTGCAATCTCCAGTGTTAACTGCTCTATTTCATCTTCTTTTAAGTGTTTGAATACATTAGCCGCCTTATCCGGTCCTAATGTAATCAGCAGAATGGCTGCCTTTTGTACACCGTTTAAATCACCAATTTTTACCGCCATAGTTTCACCCCTTGTGCTTTACTCCCAGTCTTCATTCAGCCAGTTACGCAACAGTTGCGCCACAGCCTCCGGATTCTCTTCGAAGAACTTTTCGATCATCTTTCTTGTTTCGGACTGTTCGCTGAATTCCACATCCTCTAAGGACTGGTTTTCCTTTGTTGTAGCCAGTAACTGCTCTACGGATAATTCCGGTTCCAGCTCGGTTACTTCTACCGGAGCCATACCGCGGAAGATTACAAACATAAGGAACGCAATAAGAATAACCGCAAGTAAAATCTGGAGATAGAAGGTCCAGTCTTTTGCTACTTCTTCCAATGGTGTGTAGTTGTAATCATCATATGTAATAAGTACAATGTTTTCTTCCGGAATACCGGTAGCCATAGCAATGGCAGAAATTAATTCTTCCCTGGTTTCCGTACGAATCGGTTCGGAATTTTTCGCCACATATTCCTCATAGGTCATGTCTTCCAGCAGACCCTTGATTCGCATTTCTTCTTCGCTCATATGAATGGTACGGATTGCAGTAACGGCAATGGAAGACCCCTCTGCATTGATTGTTCCCGTATCATATACTGTTTCTGTAATAGATACGCTAGGCTGGTAGAACATATCATCCGTTTTACTGGAATAAGCACCGCCGCTTGTATCGGTAATAAAGTAATCTACTTCATCATTGGAATCCGTGCCCGGAATATCACCCAGTCCGTTTTCACCTTCACTCTTCGTGTGATGCTCTTCAATTAAAACACCTGTAGTTTCTCCGTCCAGCGGAATGTATTCTGTTAAAAGATTACTTGCCTTGTCGAAATTCATATCAAGGTGCGGTGCAACATTTACTTCTGTAAAAAGATTCATGGTCATAACGCCGGTAACCATATCAATATAGTTTTGACGATAAATTTCTTCTACTTTGATTTTGTCGTTAAGGTCAAGTTCGTCAGGGTCTTCTTTCTCCGCACCGTTAAACAGTACCTTACCTTCCTGGTTAGTTACTTTAACTGCGTCCGCATTTGGATTGCCCATGGTGGCAGCCACTGCTTCTGCAATGGAAACCGCTTCTTTTTTGTCAAAAAATTCATTGGTTACCAAATATACGTTAACCGGAATTACTCTGTTTGCGTTAATAATAGAGTTGGAGGTATCCTTTGCACGATAAGTAATTGCAATGTCATCTACACCATCATTTGTTTCTCTGATATACCGCTCCAACTTACCGGTCTGATACAGGAAATCCTTTTGTAAACGTTCTCCATTGGTAGTAGTTAAACTGTTGGTAAGCAAATCAGTTAAGGAAACCACATCTTCCTGAACCAGATCGCTGACAGCAACCGCCATAATTGCATCGCCGTATTTTTCTTCATCAACCATTACAGTCAGATTATCCGAAGCAAGCTTTGTGGAAATTGCGCTATCCTTCAATAACGATACTACCTGGCTGGCAGTTTTCGTATCTTCGAACGTGTCTAATGCCACATACTTTGTTCTGCCGAGTACCGCAACTAAAATTGCAATTAAAACAATAACCGCCAATACTGCACTGATAATGATGGTTTTTTGCTTGCTGGTCCATTTATTCCAATATTCCAAAAACTTTTTAGGGATTTCTTTTAATCTCTCCTGCATCTTTATTGCTCCTTTGTGCTGCCAAACCTTCTCCCCGCAGCTTTTTTATCTGCAATCCGTGTTAGAACTGAATTGCCATAATCTCCTGATAAGCCTGTGTCACCGCATTTTTGATTGCTACGGTATACTGTATGGAAATATTTGCTTTCTGCTGTGCAACCAAGAGATCGGTTACACTGTCGTTTAAGCCAAGCATATATTCCAATTCTGCCTTTTCTGCTGCATTGGTGGCATCTTCTGTTTCCTGAATCAGCCCCATGGCAGAATTAAGAAGTGCTTCAAATGTTTCTGTATTGGCTCCGGTCAGCTTTTTGCTGTCTTCCGTAAGCAGATTGTCAAACAACGACACTCCCTGAATGGATGAAATGTTCATCGTATCGCTCCTTTACCGGGCACTGACTGCCCGTTTTATGTAAAAATTATTTACCCAGTTCCAGACCCTTTAACGCCATATTCTTTGTGGCATTAAAAGCGGTTACGTTAGCCTCGTAGGAACGGCTGGCGTCAATTAAGTTGGTCATTTCCGTTACGGTATTTACGTTTGGATACGTTACATATCCGTCTTCATCCGCATCCGGATTGCCCGGCTCATAAACCTTTTTCATGGAAGTTACATGATCCTCTGCAATGGCAGCAATCTTAACGCCGGAACCGATTTGCGGATTGTAGCTTAAGCCGGTTTTCTGGGCAGTCAGATAGGATTCAAAATTACGGTTATTGGTAGGACGTTCCTGGAACACTACCGTCTGTCTTCTGTAAGCTTCCCCGTTTTCATCTCTGGTTGTATTTACGTTTGCCACGTTCTGTGCAATAATATCCATTCTGGTACGCTGGGCCGTCATGCCGCTGGCACTGATATTAAGACTGGTCATTAAAGACATATGAAAACCTCCTCTTTAATAAACTACTGGTTTAACACGGTTTTTAAACGGTTAAACTCGTGTGTCATGGAATCCAGTAAGGTGTAATACTTAATCTGGTTATCTGCCAGATATGCCTGCTCGGTGTCGATATCCACGTTGTTACCGTCATAACGGTAGCTTAATGTGGAGTATTCTGTATATATATCAGGATGTAAGGCGCCAAGATTTAGATTTGCCACCTTTTTATCCATATTTTTGGTATGGAGTGACGTATCGGAAAGGGCTTCCGCAAGAAGGGATTCAAAGTTTAAATCCTTTCTTTTGTAATCAGGTGTATCTACATTGGCAATGTTATTTGCAATGATTTCATTTTTTGTCCAGCTGGCACCTGCCGCTTTATTTAACACGTTGATGTAGTTATATGCATCTGATCCGATCATGTTTCACTCATCCTTTCTTTCGCATTTATAATGACTCATTTTCTATTATACTATTTTTTGACGAAAACACAAGATTTATTTCGTTTTTTAGAAAAATTTAGGTCCAAAACACTATACTTTGTGGTTTGAAGTTTCCAAACACATATAAAAATGATAAACTGTTTTCGAAAAAAAACTTAAAAAGAGAAAAAGGTATTCCTGCGAACATCCTTTTTCTCTTATCATCCATGTCAACTATTCAGTTATAACTTCTTCAATTCATCAAACACCACATCGTTGAGAACTTTGATGTAGGTGCCCTTCATACCGGAGGAACGGGATTCGATTACCCCTGCACTTTCAAACTTTCTTAAAGCATTTACGATTACGGAACGGGTGATTCCTACCCGGTCTGCAATTTTACTTGCTACCAGAATGCCCTCATTGCCTTCCAGTTCTTCAAAAATATGAGTAATTGCCTCTAATTCGGAGAAGGATAATGTACTGATTGCGGAACGTACAATCTGGACTTTACGGTTTTCTTCTGCGTTTTCTTCATTTACGGAACGCATCATTTCCAGACCAACTACCGTAGTGCCGTATTCACTTAAAATAATGTCATCAATGGAGTATGGCTTTCCTGCTTTGTAAATAAACAGGGTGCCTAATCTCTCTCCTGCAATATCAATTGGATTTATGATTGCTTCATAGCTGTCTACTCCGTCAAATTCGAAGCCAAGGGTCGCGAGATTTACGTTTTCTTTTGTGGAAAGGATATTTAACAGTCTTTCGTTTAATACACCGTCAATGTATCCGCCGACGGAATCCTGGATCAGCTCCTTAATCGGGGCAATATCCGCTCTGTTTTTAATACCGAGCACCTTTCCTTTTTTGCTGATAACTAAGATATTGGACTCTAATATTTCGCTGAGTACCAGACAGATGTCGTTGAACACAACTTTGTGCGAATTATTATTGTGCAATAACTTATTTATCTTTCTTGTCTTATCTAATAATTGTACGCTCATGACAGCCTCCTTCCAGAATTGATTGACAATTCCCTCTTATACCAACTATACCACGAACTTCTCATATTAGCAAGTAAATTATTCGATTTTTTTATTATTTTAAAACAAAAAGGCTGCCGTTCCGCAGAACAGCAACCTTCTTCTCTTTAACCTCTGACATAGCCACAGGTTTCATCAACACATGCTAATTTTGTTCCT
>JAZQJL010000188.1:0-6542 GCA_045541595.1 Lachnospiraceae bacterium
GTACGGGTTCAAATTATCTCCGCTACCCAGCATGCGGCTTATAAATGGCTGGGGTACAAATTATCTTTCTGCTATAAGCAGATTTTCTTTTATTAATCCCATGTAATAAGCATTATGAACATGCAAAGGAGGAAAATGGAAACAGGTAGATTCTATTTTGTGTCGGATTCTTTTTATGAACGGTTTAAAGAATGCGGTTTGGTTGACAACAAAGCTGAAAAGAACGGAGAAGAACATAACCGGCCCTGCTGTTATATGTTCAAATTTGATAACTTGCCGAATGCTGAAATATATTGGATGATTCCGATTTCATCTAAGATTGAGAAGTATCAGGAAGAGTATCAGAAATCATATCAAAAATATGGTATTTGTGATAATATTAGTTTTGGATATGTGCTTGGTAACAAAAGTGCTTTTCTAGTACAAAATTTATTTCCTGTAACAGAAAAGTATGTTTTGAATGAGTATATTGATATTAATACAAGACAGCCAATTACGATTTCCAAAAAACTTATGGCAGAGTTACATAAAAAAGCAAGGAAAAAGATTAGATTTAATCAACAGGGGAAATGTCTGGGGTTAAGTGATACAATGAAAATATATAATGAGCTTATAATGGATGCTTAATCATTCCATAATCTTTTTATCATTATTTTGCTACTTCTGTGCCGTAAGAATAAGAAATAGTGATTATTCAGAAACTTTTTCCTATGTTTTTGCGTCTGATTATATAGGAGGATAATAAATAGTAAGGGGGATTTTTTCGTGAAAAGGAAACATAGTTTTTTTGTTGTCTTAGCATTTTCGATATTGCTTTGCACAGGCTGCGGCTTGGCTTCATCCTCCGCAACAGATTACCCGGTGACGCTTATGGCAGATGGTGAAATAGTTCAAACCTATGCTGCCAAAGACAAGGAAGGCCGTTTGCAGACCTACTATGAGATGGCAGACGGAACCTGGAAAACGGATGACTATACGTATCTTTACAAACTGGAATTGACAGGGAGAATGCATAACGCGGTTAAGGATTCAACGTATATTTGTTTAAGCAATTCGGAAGATATTTCCTTTTCGAAGGTTGCATGGAGTATGCTTAGCAGTAATATGGAGGACAGACTGGATAGAAAAGATGTAGTAATTGTAGAATTGCTGATTGCGGATAATGTTTCTCCGACATCAACCCCTGCTCCGGGACAGGATCAGGCACTGCCGACCACCATGATTGGCGGCAACCTATATTTTATGAATGGTATGTATTCCACTGCAAATCAGTCGGAGATCACCCGGATCAAAGAGCTGATTGAGCAGGCAGAATATCTGGGGAAGACCGGTTTGATTTCTTCTAAAGAATATCCGAAGGAAGAACTGGAATCCAATTGCTTCAAAGAAGGGAGCATGGTATATTGCCACACGGTGGGTGAAAAAGTAAACTTTATTATTGTGCCACCGAGTGAACTTACTTACTACTATGTATCCGGCTGGCACAAGTACAAGTGGTTTGAGGAAAAATTAGTGGCTGTGGGAGAGCAGGCCTACAATAAGACCGGCATGCCGACACCAACTCCTGCGCCTGCTTCATAAAATGAATAGATTGTTGAACAGACAGTTGCCAAAATTGGCAGCTGTCTTTCTTTTTACCTTTTATTTACAAATATGAGGTTTTATTCTTTACATTATATGGGTATCCTAAGAAACGTAGACATGATACAGAGAAAATATGGAGGACAAATGACAATGTCTTCGAACGTTTAAGGAGGATTATTTTTTATGAAAAAGAAAGTATTAGCAGTACTTACCGCACTCACATTGGCAGTGGGCATGATTGGCTGTGGTAGCAGCAACGGATTTAACGCAGACGAAGAAATTTCCATTATTACCAGAGAAGACGGTTCCGGTACCAGGGGCGCATTCATTGAACTGTTCGGAATCGAAAAGAAGAATGAAGAAGGAACAAAGGTAGATTACACAACAGATGCAGCGAGTATAACCAACAGCACTTCCGTTATGATGACCACCGTAGAATCTGATTTACACGCCATCGGTTACATCTCCCTCGGCTCCCTGAACGATACAGTGAAGGCAGTACAAATTGATGGTGTAACTGCAAGCGTGGAAAATATCAAGAACGGCAGCTACACCATTTACCGTCCGTTCAACATTGCGGTAAAGGAAGGTCTTAGCGATGTGGCACAGGATTTTATCAACTACATTTTAAGTGCAGATGGTCAGGCAGTGATTGAAAAGGCAGGCTACATTACTGCATCCGAAAACGGTGCATTCACAAGCAACGGCGCTTCCGGCAAAATTACGGTGGCAGGTTCCTCTTCCGTATCGCCGGTAATGCAGAAGTTAAAGGAAGCATATATTACAGTGAATGCCGGCGCTGAAATCGAAATTATCACCAGTGATTCCTCCACTGGTATGAGCAATGCCATTGAGGGTATCTGTGATATCGGTATGGCATCCAGAGCAGTAAAGGACAGCGAGAAGGAAAAGGGCTTAACTGAAATTACCATTGCCAACGATGGTGTGGCGGTTATCGTAAACAAGGAAAATCCGTTGGAAACCATGACAAAGTCTCAGGTGGAGCAGATTTATACCGGTGCTGTAACTAATTGGTCTGATATTGTGGAGTAAAAGAATATGAAATGTGCGGAAAGTAGGATGAAAAACCGACGCATGGAAAAAGCAGTAGAAATCTTTTTTCTACTGCTTGCCTGTGTTTCCATTGTGGCAGTGGTTGTGATTTGTGTATTTCTGTTTGCCAATGGTCTTCCGGCGGTGGCCGAAATCGGCGTAGCTGATTTCCTGTTTGGTAAGCAGTGGCGTCCCGGAGAAAACAAATTTGGCATTTTCCCGATGATTGTGGGCAGTGTTTATGCCACGGTCGGTGCAATTTTAATTGGTGTACCCATTGGCGTTTTGACAGCGGTATTCATGGCAAAAATCTGCCCGAAGAAGCTGTATAAGTTTTTAAAACCGGCGGTGGAGCTGTTGGCCGGTATTCCATCCATAGTGTACGGTTTCTTTGCACTGGTAGTGATTGTGCCGATTATCCGAAACACATTCCCGGGCAACGGACTTAGCTTATTGTCTGCCTGCATCCTGCTTGGAATTATGATTCTTCCCACTATTATCGGTGTGGCGGAATCTGCCATCCGTGCGGTGCCGGAAAGTTACTATGAAGGAGCTCTGGCCCTGGGGGCAACTAGGGAACGTAGTTTATTACGGGTGGTGCTTCCTGCGGCAAAATCCGGCGTATCTGCCGGCGTGGTGCTTGGTATCGGCCGCGCCATCGGTGAGACCATGGCGGTAAACATGGTAGCAGGAAACAACAAGGTAATCCCGGAAAGTATTTTTAAGGGCGTACGTACCCTGACCACCAATATTGTTATGGAGATGGGCTATGCAACTGACCTTCACCGGGAAGCGCTGATTGCCAACGGTGTAGTGCTGTTTTTGTTTATTCTGTTGATTAATTCCATATTCTTTGTTCTAAAGAAGCCGGAGGGCGGCAGAAAGAAAAAGAGAAGAAAGGCGGTGGATGCATAATGGAAGAGATACAATATATTAATCAAAGTACATGGAAACAAAAATTAAATTCGTATAAAAAGCATCCGGGGTCTTTATTAATGGTGCTCTTGATTGGTCTTTCCGCCATTGCCACCATGGGGCTGTTACTATTTTTGATTGCATACATTTTGGTAAAGGGTGTGCCTCATCTGACAGCAGATTTATTTGCGTGGAAGTACACTTCTGAAAACGTATCCATGCTTCCGGCAATTATCAATACTATTTTTATGACGGCACTTTCTCTCTTGATTGCAGTGCCTTGTGGTATCGGTGCGGCAATTTATCTGGCAGAATATGCGAAGAGGGGAAATACCTTTGTGAAAATTATTCGCCTGATGGCGGAAACCCTGTCCGGCATTCCTTCTATTGTGTACGGTCTGTTTGGTATGCTGTGTTTTGTTACCACCCTTGGCTGGAACTATTCTTTGCTGGCAGGAGCATGTACTCTTTCTATCATGATTTTACCCCTGATTTTACGAACTACGGAAGAGGCGCTGCTTTCTGTTCCTGATGCTTACCGGGAAGCCAGCTTTGGTCTTGGTGCCGGAAAATTCCGCACTATTTTAAAGATTGTGCTGCCTTCCGCAGTTCCGGGAATTTTAGCCGGAGTCATTCTTGCCATCGGCCGTATTGTGGGTGAAACCGCAGCACTTTTGTATACCTCCGGTACGGTGGCAGAGGTGGCAGACAGTTTGTTTGCTTCCGCAGAAACCCTGGCACTGCACATGTGGGTACTAAGCGGCGAAAGCCTGTATACGAACCAGGCCTATGCAACAGCAGTGGTGCTTTTGGTGGTAGTGGTACTTATTAATGGTCTTTCCGGCATGGTGGCAAAGAAAATTGCAAAACAGTAGTATTTGTGCCGGACGCAAGGAGAATAAGAGAAAATATGAACAAGATAGAAATCAGAGATGCAAATTTATTTTATAATGATTTCCATGCTTTAAAGGGAATCAACTTGGACATAGAGGCAAATGAGATTACTGCATTTATCGGACCTTCCGGTTGTGGAAAATCTACACTGCTGAAATCCTTAAACCGTATGAATGATTTGGTGGAGGGATGTAAAATTTCCGGCAGGATGCTTCTTGACGGGGAAGATATTTACGGCAACATGGATGTAAATCTGCTCAGAAAACGCGTGGGCATGGTATTTCAGAAACCAAATCCGTTTCCTATGAGTATCTATGACAATATTGCTTTTGGACCACGCACTCATGGCGTAAAAAGCAAGGCAAAGTTGGATGATATTGTGGAAAAGTCCCTGAGAGATGCTGCTATTTGGGAAGAAGTAAAGGATCGTTTGAAAAAGAGCGCCCTGGGGCTTTCCGGAGGTCAGCAGCAGAGACTTTGTATTGCAAGAGCACTGGCGGTGTGTCCGGAGGTATTACTTATGGATGAACCAACCTCTGCCCTGGACCCAATTTCTACGGCAAAAATTGAGGATTTGGCATTGGAATTAAAGAAGCAGTATACCATTGTTATGGTTACCCACAACATGCAGCAGGCAACCAGAGTATCGGACAAAACGGTGTTCTTCCTGCTCGGTGAGGTGGTGGAAGCGGCACCGACAGAAAGCTTGTTTTCTATGCCGAAGGATAAGAGAACAGAAGATTATATTACAGGGAGGTTTGGATGATGAGAAACCGGTTCGACAGGCAGCTTGAGGAATTAAATAATGGGCTGATTCACATGGGAAGCCTGATTGAGCAGGCCATTGAAGCAGCGGTGGATGGCCTGGTGCAGCAGGATGTAGAGAAGGCAAAACAGGCCATGGAATTTGAGGAAGAAATCAATCACGCAGAGAGGGAAATTGAAGCACTGTGCTTAAAGCTTTTATTGCAACAGCAGCCGGTAGCCAGTGACCTGCGCCAGATTTCTGCGGCATTAAAAATGATTACCGACATGGAACGTATCGGAGACCATGCCACGGATATTTCCGAGTTGACTATGTTTTTGGCAGAGCAGCCGCATCAAATCAATATGGGACACATCAAGCAGATGGCGAAGGAAACCATCGTTATGGTAATTCAGAGTCTGGAGGCTTATGTGAATAAGGACATGGAGCAGGCAAAGGCTGTCATTACCAGGGATGATGTGGTAGATGATTTGTTCCTGACAGTAAAGAAAGAGATTTTGATGATTCTGCGGGAAAATGTAGAATACGGTGAGCAGGCGGAGGATTTGCTGATGGCTGCCAAGTATTTTGAACGTATCGGCGACCACGCTGTTAATATCGCAGAATGGGTTATTTTCTCCATTACAGGCCGTCATGTAGACGACAAGTAAATCGTTTGTAAAATCCATGTAAAAGAAAATCAAACCTTTGTAAAATCCGTTGAAAAAGCTGATTTTGTAGGGTACGATGCAAAATGTAAGAAAAAGATTTGTAAATTTTGTATGTGTACAACAAAAGGAGAAAAATTGAAATGGATATTTTTGGCGTGTTTGCATTGGTAGGCGGCCTTGCCCTGTTCCTGTACGGTATGGATATTATGGGTAAGGGTCTGGAAAAGTTGTCCGGCGGACGTTTGGAACGTTTGTTGGAAAAGTTAACTTCCAACCGGATTAAGGCAGTAGCACTTGGCGCACTGGTAACAGCGGTAATCCAGTCTTCTTCCGCTACAACGGTTATGGTAGTTGGTTTTGTAAACTCCGGTATTATGAAGCTGACACAGGCTATTGGTATTATCATGGGTGCCAATATCGGTACTACCATGACTTCCTGGATTTTAAGTTTATCCAGTATTGAAAGCAGCAACTTCTTTGTAAAACTGTTAAAGCCTAGTTCCTTTGCGCCGATTCTTGCGCTCATCGGTATTATCTTTATCATGTTTAACAAGAAGGAAAAGAAGAAGGACATCGGTATGATTTTAATCGGTTTTGCCATTCTGATGACCGGTATGGATCAGATGAGTGCGGCAGTAAAACCGTTAAGGGATGTGCCGGAATTCACTAACATTTTACTC
>JAZQJL010000189.1:0-2946 GCA_045541595.1 Lachnospiraceae bacterium
GAAGGGAATCCCCTACAAACTCTTCAATCATAACCGGGCCGTGAGGCATATTTTTAAATTCCGTGTCCTTCGCCTTTAGCTCTGTCACATACCGGTTGTTTTTATAAACACGTACCCGGTCTGCATTTGTTGCAATGTAGACTTCTCCTATATATCCGCCCGGATGCTCTCCGATTTCCAGGGAGGAGAATACCTCTAATACCGTATCCTGTTCCTGCTGGGCAAAGTAAAGTTCTCCTGCCGGCTTTTTGTTACGGAACATATCGGTAACGCCATGATAGCAGATGCGGTCACCGCTGCCGAAATCCTGGTGGGTATTGTAATCGAACATGCACCATCCGAAGCCGCCGGCAATATCCTTTTCACCATAGTAGGCATCCATGACTCTGGCATGACGCAACATATGTTCTGTTACATGCTCCTCACAGTCAAAGCTTTTCGTCGGAAACATATGGCCGTTAAACTCGGAAATCAGCTGGCCCTTTTTCATATCCGGCGTGGACTTCTTTTTCTTTAAACATCCTGCATTATATCCCTTATGGGAAAAATCATTATACGCATACACATCCTCTAACAAATGACTCTTTTGGATGTAGCGCACACCGCTGGTCTGGCGGGTAGAATCCAGCTCATGGGCAATGCGGTTTGTTTCGGTATAAAGTGCGTCATCGTCCATGGATTCATTGATGCGGACACCCCACAGAATGATGGACGGATGGTTGCGATACTGTAACACCATCTCTCTTGTATTTTCCATGGCAATTCGCTTCCAGGATTCATCACCGATATGCTGCCAGCCCGGAATTTCCGTAAATACCAACAGGCCCAGTTCATCACAGCGGTTAATAAAATGCTGAGACTGAGGATAGTGGGACGTGCGGACTGCGTTAACGCCCAACTCCTTCTTTAACACTTCCGCATCAAACTTCTGCATGGATTCCGGCATTGCATATCCAACGTAAGGATAGCTCTGATGATGGTTCAAGCCGCGAAGTTTAAATTTTGCACCGTTTAAATAGAAACCGTCATGCTTAAACACCGCCTCCCGGAAACCAAATCTGGTTTCCAGTTCATCTATTACAACACCACCGCGAATCAGTTCTGTTTTTAATGTGTATAATGCCGGATGGGACGGATGCCACTCCGTAATGCCGGAAACTTTCTGCCAGGACTGCGTCAGGGTACATACATGGGCGCCTGCGCCATCCAATAATGTCACCCGAAGTTCATCCTCTTTCAACTGCAGACAGTCAATTTCTGCGGAAAGCTCATAGGTCATGGCAGAAATACGTCTGGTTTTCACAAACACATCTTCAATGCAGGTCTTATCCAAAATGTCCAGGTAAACCTCACGGTACAGACCGCCGTAAGTCATATAGTCAATTACGTTTCCAAAAGGCGGTACATTGATGCTTTCTCTGCTGTCCACCTTGACTGCCAGCACATTTTCTTCTCCGAATACAAGCTGTGGTGCCAAATCCACGGTGAACGCAGTGTAGCCGCAAAAGTGCTCCGCAATCTTAATTTCATTTAAATACACCTCGGCCTGATGACCGGCTGCCTCAATGGTAAGCAGGACCTGTTTGTCCCGCCAATGTTCCTCCGGTACAAAGGTTTTACGATAACCGCTGACCATCTGATAAATACTTTCATCAAAGTAATGAAACGGTGTTTCCGCCACCGTGTGAGGCAGTGTTACTTCCACGGTTTCTCCCGCAAAATCCTTTGCCAGCAATTCTTCCTTAAATTCCGGCGTAAATTCCCAATTTCTGTTCCAATAAATACGTTCCCGCATATGCAAAATCCCCTTTTCTTACGAGCATTTTTGCTCTCACTTATGCACAGTATACCTCATTTTGACAGCCTCTTGCAACAGAATCTTAAATTCTTCAAAAATTTCTCTTTTCTTTTTTGGTATATCTGTGTTATAATGTCGCTTAGTCGGCTTTTATGCCAGAATTTTAGAGATGAGGAAATAAAAATGAGTGAATTACAGGCTTCCTTTGACGCAAAGGTACAAGAACTTCTCGCTCTGGGACGTGCCAATAAGGACGTTCTTGAAATTGATAAAGTAAATGACTTCTTCAAAGGCTATGATTTATCCTCTGCCCAGATTGATAAAATTTATGAATATCTGGAAAACCACGGAATTGTGGTTATGACTCCCCTGGAGGATGATGAACCTTCGGAAGACGCACTCCTTGACATGGATCAGGAAGACGAGGCATTACTTGAGGCAGAGGACTTAAACGCCCTTGCCAACGTTATGTCCGACGACCCGGTGAAGCAGTATTTAAAAGAAATCGGCGATTATCCGCTTCTTAGCATTGAAGAAGAAGTTGCTCTTGCCGAACGCATCCAGGCCGGAGACGAAGCAGCCAAGCAGCAGCTGGCAGAGTCCAACTTAAGACTGGTGGTCAGCATTGCAAAACGTTATGTAGGCCGCGGACTTTCCTTCCTTGACTTAATTCAGGAAGGCAACTTAGGTTTAATTAAGGCAGTAGAAAAATTCGACCACACCAAGGGTTATAAGTTCTCCACCTACGCAACCTGGTGGATCCGTCAGGCCATCACCCGTGCCATTGCAGACCAGTCCCGTACCATCCGTATTCCGGTGCACATGTCCGAGGTTATCAACAAGACCTACCGGGTATCCCGTACTCTGATGCAGGAACTGGGCCGGGAACCATCCGAACAGGAAATTGCTGACGTTATGAATCTTCCTGTGGACAAGGTCAGAGAAATTTTAAAGGTATCCGCCGACCCAATTTCCTTAGATTCCCCAATCGGCGAAGAAGATGACAGTCACCTTGGTGACTTCATTAAAGACGACCGCATCATGGGGCCGGAAGAAGCAGCCGCTTACTCCATGTTACAGGACCAGATCAGCAAGCTTTTGGAAACCCTCACTGAACGCGAGCAGAGAGTTTTAACACTCCGCTTCGG
>JAZQJL010000190.1:0-3966 GCA_045541595.1 Lachnospiraceae bacterium
AAATAATTTGCTTAAAAAATTTAAAATTTTCATTTGACTTTCATACACTAACGTGCTATAATGAGTTCAATTTTTAATTGATTCAAAATGACTGTGACGGAATTATGCTTCTTTTCGGAGGGTTTCAGAGAGCCGG
Organism: Lachnospiraceae bacterium; assembly: GCA_045541595.1. Taxonomy (GTDB): domain Bacteria; phylum Bacillota; class Clostridia; order Lachnospirales; family Lachnospiraceae; genus SIG299. Next base: position 137 of record JAZQJL010000190.1, read on the forward strand.
TGGTTGGTGCGAACCGGTACGGAAGAAAGAGGGCAGTCTCATTCCCGAGTTGACTCTGCGAAGAATTTTTATTTGCGTAGTGGAGTACGGTTGCCCCGTTACCGGCTTTGGACTTAAACAATGAGTCCGAGAGAGACAGTTTACCGTGAGGAAACTGTAAGCAAGGTGGTACCGCGAATCGTTTATTCGTCCTTGAGGCATTTAAGCTTCAAGGACTTTTTTATGCACAAATTTTTAAGGAGGATTATTATGGATCAGATCAAAATCAGCGACATTACATTAAAACAAACAGGAAAAGACTTTTCCCTATCCTTTAGAGAAAAAATTGAAATTCCAAAGCTATTAGATAAATTAGATGTTACCGTAATTGAATTAGAAGGAATCACCCAGCCAAAGATTGACGCCCTGCGTATCAAATCTGTAGCCTCTACCGTAAAAAACAGCATCGTGGCTGTTCCGGTTTCCTTAAATAAGGAAAGTGTAGATGCCACCTGGAATGCCTTAAAAGAAGCAAAAAAACCAAGACTTCAGGTGTTTGCTTCCGTAAGCCCGGTTCAGATGGAATACCTGTTCCACAAAAAACCGGATGCCATGTTAAAAACAATCGAAGAAATAGTTTCCGCCTGTCGCGAAAAAACTGCAGACGTAGAATTTATTGCAGATGATGCCACAAGAAGTGACGCAGCGTTTCTTTATAAAGCAGTCAAAACCGCTATTACAGCCGGTGCAACAACCGTTACCGTATGCGATGCTACCGGTGCCATCCTTCCGGATGAGTTCGGTGCATTCATCGATACGTTGTATGCCAACGTAGAAGAATTAAAGGACGTGACCCTCGGTGTATCCTGCCAGAACGACTTGGCCATGGCAGATGCCTGCGCCATTGCGGCCATCAAGCACGGTGCAAAAGAGATTAAAGCAGCCGCATACCAGATGAACAGTATTTCCTTACCGCATGTTTCCCGCCTGCTGGCCGCCAAAGGCGATTCCTTCGGCGTTACCTGTGCGGTACGTACCGTGGAAATGAACCGCATCATCAAACAAATTACCTGGATGTGCGAAACTACCCGCAGCAAAAATTCTCCGTTTGATAACGGCGTTCAGGAAGTTACCGAAGAGGTGGCTCTTACCGCAAATGACAATATGGAAACCGTATTAAAGGCAGTAGAAGGCTTAGGCTATGATTTAAGCGAAGAAGACAGTGCCCAGGTTTGGGAAGCATTCCAGCAGATTGCAGCCCGCAAAGACGTAATCTCCTCCAAAGAGTTGGATACCATTGTTGCTTCCGCTGCCATGCAGGTTCCTGCCACTTACGTACTTACCAGCTACAGCATTACTGCAAGCAATACCGCAGCATCCATGGCTCACATGAAACTGGAAAAGAACGGACAGACGTTAGAGGGCATCGCTTTAGGTGACGGTCCGGTCGACGCAGCGATTCTTGCTTTGGAAAATATCATCGGTTGTCATTATGAGCTGGATGACTTCCAGGTACGCTCCGTTACCGAGGGCCGCGAAGCCATGGGTGAAACCATCGTGAAGCTTCGTTCTAACGGGAAGTTATACTCCGGTCGCGGAACTTCCACCGATATTGTAGGTTCCAGTATTTTAGCCTACATCAGCGCATTAAATAAGATTACATACGAGGAGGTTGAAGCATAATGAAACTTTCCTTTTCTACCAGAGGCTGGGCCCATTTGTCCTGGGACGAATGGATGGAAGCAGCCATATCCACAAAATTTGAAGGTGTTGAAGTATATAATTTACCGGGCCAGCCGGAGTTAACCGAAAAAAGTGGTCCGTTCCATAAATACAACATGGCAGCTACTGTCCGTCAGCTTAGGGAAAAGAATCTTTCCATTCCTTGTCTGGATACCTCCTATGATGTTTCCGACGAAGAAAAAGAGTTTGTACCTGCCGTCAAAGAATTGATTCAAATTGCAAAACAGATGCAGGTTCCTTATGTATCCGTGGTTGCATTACATGATAATGAAGAATTGGTGCGCAGCAATTTATCCGGACTTTTAAAAGATGCCGAAGCCGCAGATGTTACCATTCTAGTAAAAACCAGCGGTATCTTCTCCGACACTGCCCGCCTCCGCACCATGATGGATGACTTTGCCAGCGACTATCTGGCAGCTCTGTGGGATATTCACCATCCGTACCGGGATTATGACGAAAGCGCAGATACCACCATTAAGAACTTAGGTGCTTACGTAAAGCATGTACATCTGCGTGACTCCGATGATAAGGACACCTACAACTTAATCGGTGAAGGTACTCTTCCTGTTGCCGATATGATGCGTGCTCTGTCCTCCATTGACTACGACGGTTTTATTTCCTTAGAGTGGAAAACCGAGTGGATGGAAGATTTACCGGAATATGACGTTATTTTCACCCACTTTGTAAACTACATGAGCCGTTTCGAAAAAACCCGCGGCAAAAAGAAAGTACTGTATCCGAATCACAACGGTACCGGCCAGTATGTATGGAAAAAGGATGAGTTAATCAATCTTACCTTCTCCCAGGTATTAGACCGTATGGTAGAAGAATTTCCGGATCAGTATGCGTTCAAGTATACCACTTTGGACTATGTCCGCACCTATGAAGAGTTCCGTGACGATGTAGACCAGTTTGCCAAGGCTCTGATTTCCATGGGCGTAAAGGCAGGCTCCAAGGTGTCCATCTGGGCTACCAACGTTCCTGCCTGGTATATTACTTTCTGGGCTGCCACCAAAATCGGTGCGGTTTTAGTTACTGTAAACACCGCCTATAAGAGACACGAAGCAGATTATCTGTTCCGCCAGTCCGACACCCATACTCTGGTTATGGTAGAATCCTGTCTGGATTCCAACTACAGAGAAATCATCAACGAAATCTGTCCGGAAATTGCCACCTCAAAGCCTGGTGAACCATTACATTGCAAGCGCCTTCCATTCCTCAGAAACGTTATTACCGTCGGCTTCAAGCAGCCGGGCTGCTTAACCTTTGATGAGGCAATGGAACGCGGCAACTTAGTACCTCAGGCAGAATTAAACCGTATGGCTGCCCGCGTAAAACCGGAAGATGTTTGTAACATGCAGTACACCTCCGGAACCACCGGTTTCCCGAAGGGCGTAATGTTAACTCACTATAATGTAGTCAACAACGGTAAGTGTATCGGTGACCGCATGGGCTTATCCACTGCAGACCGTATGATGATCCAGGTACCTATGTTCCACTGCTTCGGCATGGTACTTTCCATGACCGCATCCTTAACACACGGTACCACCGTTTGTCCGATGCCTTACTTCTCTGCCAAGTCCTCTCTGGCATGTATTAATCAGGAACGCATTACCTGCTTCAACGGTGTGCCAACCATGTTTATTGCCATGTTCAATCACGAGGACTATAAAAAGACCGATTTCTCCTACATGCGTACCGGTATTATGGCCGGTGCCGGCTGTCCTCCGGAGCTGATGCGCCGGGCGGCAGATCCAAACGAAATGAACATGACCGGTATTGTCAGCGTATACGGCCAGACCGAGTCCTCTCCGGGCAGCACCATGTCCGCTTGGACCGACCCGCTTGATCTGCGTACCGATACCGTTGGTTACAACTTCCCGCACATTGAGTGTAAGATTATCGATCCGGAAACCGGTGAAGAAGTGGCAGATGGCGAAAACGGTGAATTCTGTTCCCGCGGCTACAACACCATGAAGGGTTATTACAAGATGCCGGAAGCACCCCGTGATACGGTGGATGCTGAGGGCTGGCTCCACTCCGGTGACCTTGCCTGCAGAGATAAAGACGGCAATTACCGCATTACCGGCCGTTTAAAGGATATGATT
>JAZQJL010000191.1:0-3330 GCA_045541595.1 Lachnospiraceae bacterium
ACTGATGCCGGGCGGTGTAGTCGGCAGCAAAGAAACGGAATATATTTCTGACGGCACACTGTTAGAGAGCCTCGGAAAAACGGAAGGAATCACCAGAGGCGAATTGCAACAAACGGCAATCCGGGTGTTGGATTTTGCGCTAAAGATTGACAGAATGTGATAAACTGACTATAATTGTAATGAGTTAATACATTACTTAAATACATTAGGAGGAAATGTTATGAACGAAGAAGCAAACGTAGAAGTGGTTACCGAGAAGCCGGAGGAGGCTACATCGGGTGAAAAGAAAGTGCTTGGTATTGATATAAATGGTATTTTGGATATCATGAAGAAGAATATCAAGTGGATTGTAATTGGAGCGGTTGCTCTTGTGGTAGTTATTTTGCTGGTATGCCTGCTTTCCGGTGGTGACCGTTACCAGCGTGTGGCAGATGCAAAGAATCTGTATATGCCGATAGAAGAGGATGTGCTTACCAACCTGAAGGGTCAAAAAATTGAATGTGAAGAAGACATTTACGATTACGAGCATAGTGACGATGGCAGCTTAACAGTAGTGGAAGACGCAGATGATACCCTTTGGGTAGTAAAGGGCAAGAAACTGGTAGAAGTGGATAATGATATATATAGTTATATTATTTCTATCTATGGAAATACTATTGTTTATTTGAAAGATGTGCAGGACGGAGAAGGAGAACTTTACCTTTATGATGTTAAAAAGGGTAAATCTGTAGAACTTTCTTCTAAGGCATATACAGATTATATTGTTCTGTCTCCAAACGGAAAGACCGTAGCATTCGTTGAAAATGCGGAGATAGATTATGATTATTGGTATGATACTACTGAAGTTATTTCTGCAGACTTGATGGTATCCAAAAACGGTAAGGATGCAGAAGAAGTGGAAAGCAAGGCATTCCCTGTTGCAGTTTCCGATAATGCCAAGTATCTGTATTACATCACAGATGACAATAAGCTTTGCATGAATGATGAGAAAATCGAATCCGATTTTACCGGTTACAAGTTACTTTTCAATGATGATATGACAGAGCTACTGTATTATTTTGATGGAGATACAAAGTATTTCCGGGCAAAGAAGGCAGAAGATGTTAAGGTGAAAGGTGAAAGCATATATTCTGTGGTAATTCCTGACAATGTAGTAAAGGCATATGCTGAGGCAACGGGAGAATACGATGTTGTTTATTACGGCATTGATACCTTTGACAAGAGTGTGCTGAACTTGGACGGAGCCCTGTATTACATGTATGACAAGGGTGAAGAAGTAGAAAAAATCACTTCTTCCTATAACTCCTATCAGATGTCGGAAGACGGTAAGAGCTTGTTATACATTGATGGTGAGGACCTGATTTATGTAAAGAATGTAGCTAAGTCTGATAAGGAAAAGAAGTATAAGGACATGAACGCAGATGAACTTCTTGCCAGCAAAGACTTAAAGGTAATTTACTTTATCAACGATGATGATGATCTTTGTTATCTGAAAAAAGATAAAGACGTTAAGATTGCCGGCGATGTATATAATGCAGTATACAGTGATAAATACGGTGTGGTTTACTTCCTCGATGAAGACGAATTATGTTATGCAAATAAGACTAAAAAGTCTGTAAAAGAAGTAACGGATGATGTTTCCGGCATTACAACGATGGGCGATTTCGTTGTATTCAGCCAGGATGACGAAGCTTGTGTTCTGACCGGAAAGAAGAAGTTTAAGAATCTGGAAGACTAATGGCAATACATAACCAATAAGATAAAAAAAGATGTTTCAAAAGCCGGCTGGCTTTTGAAACATCTTTTTTTACTTCATAAGTCGGTTGTTTATTTCTGAAGGACTTTAATTTCTGCGGATTCATCTAAAATGAGGCAACCGTAGAAACCGGAGTCTTCCAGCTTACCAAAGAGCTTACCGATTTTCTTTGGCTTCTCAAATAAGGTAACGTCATATACGGTACGGTATTCATCCGCCTTCTTTATAGCAGCAACCACGTCGCTTTCCGGATAAATTACCGCGAGCTTTGGACGGGTGCCCTGCATGGAGGCCTGCTTATCCATTAAGATGCTGGCAATACGTTCAAAACCGATGGAGAAGCCAACGGCAGGAACACTTTCACCAATGAACTTACCAATCATGTTGTCGTAACGTCCGCCACCGGCGATGGAGGAGCCGAAATCTAAGGATTCCACCTCAAAGATGGTACCGGTGTAATAGCCCTGGCCACGAACAAGAGAACGGTCGTACTCAATCTGGTAACGGTTACCGGATAACTGCTTTACGGTGTCGATAATGGAAGCTACACTGTCGATGGCAGCAGTGTCGGTACAATACTTTCTTGCTTCGTCTAAAGTGAATGGGGTGATGCTCATCATAGAAACAAACTTTTCTACCGTACTTTCAGCAAAGTTTTTGTCCAGTAATTCTTTTCTTACACCCTCAGCACCGATTTTATCTAATTTATCAAAGGTAATACATACGCTGTCCGCATCCTCAGCAGCAAAACCGGCGGCAGAGATTAAGTTCTTTAAAATGCGGCGGTCATTGATACGGATTTTGAAATTTTCAATGCCGATATTTAATAATGCCTTTGCGGTTGTATCAATAAGTTCAACCTCACAGTTGATAGAAGAAGAACCTAATATGTCAATGTCACACTGCACGAATTCACGGAGGCGGCCCTTTTGCGGACGCTCTGCACGGAATACGCGGTCAATCTGGATTACCTTGAACGGAGTGCTTAAATTGTTGCGGTTGCAGGCATAGTAACGGGAAAGCGGAAGGGTTAAGTCGTAGCGAAGCCCCATGTCGGATAATTCCTTTGGATTTCCCTTTTCAATAGCTTCCTGTAACTTGTCGCCGCGCTTTAAAATCTTGAACAGCAGATTTAAGTTTTCGCCGCCTTCACTCTTGTCCAGATTTTCGATATCTTCCAGAATAGGAGTGGTAATGCGTTCAAAACCGCAGGCACGGTAAGTCTCTAAAATTTTTCCCTGTAAGTAGTCGCGCAGGGCGGTCTCTTTTGGTAAATAGTCGTTGGTTCCCTTAACAGAATTTACTTTCATTTGGAATCTCCCTTCGTTGATAAAAAGATTTCTTTGCTTGCAGCTATATTGTAACAAAAAAAGGCTGTAGAATCACTACAGCCTTTCGTTTTTATGCATATAACATTAAGCAATAGAATTAACAGCCTTAGTGAGTCTGGATACCTTTCTAGCAGCTGTGTTCTTATGGAAGATTCCCTTAGCAGCAGCCTTGTCGATAGCAACAACAGCTTCTGTTAAAGCAGCAGTAGCAGCAGCCTTATCGTTCTGTGCAACAGCAGTCTC
>JAZQJL010000192.1:0-2842 GCA_045541595.1 Lachnospiraceae bacterium
GTACGAAGTAACGAACCGCATCCACACCGAATACCTTTGCCAGGTCATCCGCATAAAGCACATTACCCTTCGACTTACTCATCTTCTCGCCGCCCTGCAGGAGCCACGGATGACCGAAAATCTGCTTTGGAAGCGGCACACCCAGGGCCATTAACATGATTGGCCAGTAAATGGTATGGAAACGTAAAATGTCCTTACCGATTAAGTGTAAATCAGCCGGCCAGAATTTATTAAACTTGTCGGTGGAGTTGCCGTCACAGTCATAGCCGATACCGGTGATATAGTTGCTTAAGGCATCAATCCAAACGTAAACTACATGCTTGTCGTCAAAATCCACCGGAATGCCCCACTTAAAGGAGGTTCTGGATACGCAAAGATCCTGAAGGCCCGGCAGCAGGAAGTTGTTCATCATTTCATTTTTTCTGGACTCCGGCTGGATAAATTCCGGATGGGTATTGATGTGCTCGATGAGACGGTCAGTATAGTTGGAAAGTTTTAAGAAGTACGCTTCTTCCTTAGCCGGCTGGCATGGTCTGCCGCAGTCCGGACACTTGCCGTCCACTAACTGGGAGGCGGTGAAAAAGGACTCACAAGGAGTGCAGTACATACCCTCGTAATGACCCTTGTAAATATCGCCCTGGTCATAAAGCTTCTTGAAAATCTTCTGCACCTGCTTTTCATGGTCTGCATCAGTGGTGCGGATGAACTTGTCGTAGGAAGTGCCTACTAAGTCCCAGACGCCCTTGATTTCTCCTGCGATTTCATCTACGAAAGCCTTTGGTGTTACGCCCTTCTGAGCTGCCTTTTCTTCGATTTTCTGACCGTGTTCATCGGTACCGGTCTGCAAAAATACTTCATAGCCCTGCAAGCGCTTGAAGCGTGCAATACTGTCTGCCAAAATTGCTTCATAGGTGTTGCCGATGTGCGGCTTACCGGAAGTATAAGCAATGGCTGTTGTCATGTAAAATTTCTTCTTTTCCATTTGAACTCTCTCCTTTCTTCTCTTTCATCTACAGGATAAGCTGCTTCGAGTACTTTGTTTCTCCCGCAAATAAAAGAAAACTCCCATCTTATTTAAAGACGGGAGTTGCTAATCTCACGTGTTACCACTTTAATTTACAACGCCTTCGCAGACGTTGCCTTATGCACTATGTCAGTATTTCTAACACTGCCATCACAGTGCGCCACGATAACGGGTGAACCCGTCGCAGTCTTGCCGGGTAACCTTACGGAAACCGGTTCGGTGCGAAGCTCCAAGGCCATCTTCGGTGAACTTCCATCCATCCTCTCTCAGCAAATGAGGATTCTCTGTAAGACTTTAGGACACGTACTCTCCTTTTCATAGCCAGTAAAATATAAAACTATATTTGACATGGTAGCATGATTTTATTGATTTGTAAAGGGTGATTTTTATTTCTCCATCAAAAACCGCAGTGCATTTTTGTGAATAATTCCTTCTCTGGAAAAATCCATCCGGTCCATGGAAATGACATACTTCGGATAATTATCCGGTATCTGCGAAAACGCCCCAAACTCCCGCTGTATCACTGCTTCATCATATAAATAATATGCCACCTGGTAATATTCCTTTTGCTGTCCCTTCGTTGCTATAAAGTCAACCTCACCGTTTGGAAGCTTACCGACATAAACCTCATATCCTCTGGAACGAAGCTCATTATAAACCACATTTTCAAGCAGAGCTCCGTATTCCGGTTTGAAACCAGTATTGTGAATAGCTCCGAGCCCCAAATCCATTAAATAATATTTATCTAAGGTGGTAAGCAGTTGCTTTCCACGGATATCATAACGTCTTGCCTTGCTGGCAATCATGGAATTTTGAATATGCTCTATATAGTTGTACAATGTCTCCGTACTAACCTTCCGATTAATGCTTTCAAAATATTTTAAAATCCCTTTGGCAGAAAAGGTCTGAGCCGGAGTCTGCATGAAATACTCTATAATGCGGTTTAATAACTCCACATCCTTTGCGCCTGTCCGCTGTACAATATCCTTCAGTACAATGGAATTATACAAATCCTTCAGCATGGTTGCCATTTCTTCTTCCGTACCCATAGCATACCGTTGCGGCATGCCTCCCCATTTCAAATATTCCGCTAAGTCTTCCTCCGTTGGGATTTCTACCCGCTTTATTACGCAGTTCTCCTGAAAAGAAAACGGCATAATTTGAAAGCTTACATAGCGTCCTGACAGATAGGTGGCCAGCTCACCCGACAACAGCTTGCTGTTGGAACCCGTGATAAAAATACTGACATCCCAGGTTGCCCGGAAAGAATTTATGACTCGCTCAAACTCTGTTACCATCTGGATTTCATCAAAGAATAAGTAATATCGTTCTTCATTTACCCTGTGCTTCGTTACATACTCATAGAGTGCTTTTGCCGTACATAATTCCGAAAATTGAAAATCTTCAAAATTAATATATAGCATCTGCTCTTCTTTTACTCCAGAAGCTTTTATTTCCTGCATAATCTGTTTTAACAGCACCGATTTTCCGCATCTGCGGATACCAAGGAGAACCTTTATCAATTCCGAGTCATAAAATGGTCTGATTTTTTTTAAATAATTTTCACGAATTACCATATAGTTTTCCTCCTTGTATGTTAGTATATGCTTTGCCAAAATTTCTATTCTAATTTAGTAATTTATTTCGATTGAACGAAATAAATTACTAAATCGCATTACTTATTTCGTTTTGATTATATCATTTTGTTTATGTAATATCAAGTTTTTTTGTGATATGTATTATTCTATTGCGAGTTTCTGCTGTTCAAACGCAAAGAAAGGTTACCTCTCAGTGACTGAAGTTCATCAGCACTTTCAA
>JAZQJL010000193.1:0-4265 GCA_045541595.1 Lachnospiraceae bacterium
CGCTTGGCCTCCGACTTGGTATCTTCACTTCTGTAAATGATACTTTCAACTCCGATAAGGGTCTCATCGCTCTTAAGGGTATGCAGAAGATTCTTAAGTCCCCTGCATATGTAAGTTCCTCCAAGGGTGCTGACTTTGCAGCAGCTATTCCATCCGCAGTTGTTATTTCCGGTACTTGGGAATCCGCAGCAGCTAAGGATGCTCTTGGCGATAACTACGCAGCAACAGATCTTCCATCCTTCACCGTAGACGGTCAGTCCTACCACATCGGTTCTTACTCCGGTAATAAGCTGATGGGTGTTAAGCCACAGGTTGATGCTAAGAAGGGTGCAGTTCTTCATAAGTTAGCTCTTTACTTAACAAACGAAGCTTGTCAGATGGAAAGATTCAATGGTTTTGGTTGGGGTCCATCCAACTTAACAGCACAGGCAAACGAAGCAGTTAAGAATGATCCGGCTCTCTCCGCTTTAGCAGCACAGAGCGCATATGCTATTCCTCAGGGTAACATCCACGGTTCCTGGTGGGATATCGCAAAGGTATACGCAGTAGCAGCAAAGACAGCTACTACAGATGCTGAATTAAAGGATGCTCTTAAGGCATACGAAGACAGCATTCAGGGCTTATTCAGCATGTCTGAAGAAGTTAAGAACGCATTTACAGTAATCGGTACTCTTGCAAGCACTAACTGGGATACAGACTTCGCTATGGAATCCACAACAGATGGCGTATGGATTACAAAGGAAGCTTATGACTTAGAAGCAGGTGTTGAATTCAAGGTTCGTCAGGGTCTTAACTGGGATGTTGCTTTCCCTGCAGCAAACTATGTTGTTGAAACAGCAGGTAAGTATAAGATTCAGTTAACAGTACACGGCGAAACAGGTACTGTAGAGCTTATTCCACAGTAATAATTCGGTAAAATAATTTATAGTAAAAATTATGTCCCGGGGAGAATATATCTCCCCGGGCATACTTAAGAAACACAGTAACAAGCAAGGGAAGGAAGGTCTTTAAAGTGAAGAAGCTTACCAGATCGGAATACTTTAAATTAAATGCCGTGCAGAAGATCTTGTATAATATTTATTTATTCTTCTGTGCGATTCCTCCGATTCTTGCAAGCATTGGTAAAGCCATTTGGGGTGGAATCAAAGGATTTTGCAAGGGAATCAAAAATGAAATAGTTGATACAGTGAAAACATTCGGAAAAGGTACCTGGCAAACCAAGGTTTCCTATCTGATAATGGGCTTCGGCAATTTGTCCCGCGGACAGATTTTTAGAGGACTTTTGTTCCTTATATTGGAAGTCGTATTTATTTTTTACATGATTACCAACGGTGCTTACTGGCTTGGAAAGTTCAGAACCCTTGGTGATGTTCCTCCGGGAGAGGCGTATGACCCGATTCTTGACGCCTATGTCCGTGTAGATGGTGATAATTCTTTCACTATCTTATTATATGGTCTGCTTACAATGATTTTTATCATTGCATTTGTAGTTGCATGGAGAATGAATATTAAGCAGAGTAAGCAGATTGATGAGTTGGTTGCTAACGGTAAAAAAATACCAAAGGCAAAGGATGATATTAAGGAATTACTGGATCATCAGTTCCACAAAACATTACTTGCTATCCCGTTAACCGGTATTATCTGTTTTACCGTATTACCGATTATTTTCATGATTTTCGTTGCATTTACAAACTATGGCCGTGAGTTGGACGGTTATGCAAACCTGTTTACCTGGGTTGGCGTAGACAACTTTAAGGCACTGTTTGGTGGTGCAAATAACGACAGTAACCTGCCATATGCATTTGGCCAGATTTTAAAATGGACCATGACCTGGGCAGTATTTGCAACATTCTCTAACTACTTCTTAGGTATGCTGGTGGCTATTCTTATTAACAAGAAGGGCATTAAGCTTAAGAAGCTTTGGAGAGGTATTTTAGTATTAACCATTGCTATTCCTCAGTTCGTTTCCCTGCTTTATGTAGGTAAGATGTTTGATAAAAACGGACTGATTAACGGTTTCCTTGTTAACAGCGGACTTGTGGAACATGCCATCGATTTCTGGGGCACACCGGAAATTGGTCGAGTATTAATTATCTTAATTAATATCTGGATTGGTATTCCATATTTAATGTTAATGGCAACCGGTATCCTTATGAACATTCCTGAAGATCTGTATGAGTCCTCCCGTATCGACGGAGCAAATGCAGTTCAGCAGTTTACAAAGATTACATTACCATATATGCTGTTTATCACAGGACCTTATCTGTTAACCAGCTTTATCGGTAACATCAATAATTTCAACGTTATTTATCTGTTAACCGGTGGTGCGGTTACAAATCCGAAGTTAACTACTACGGGTCTTGCAGCGGGAAGCGCCACGGACTACGATTTGCTGGTAACCTGGCTGTTTAAGATTACCACGGGAGCAGAAAGTAACTATAAGCTGGCAGCCGTTCTTGCAATTATGATTTTCGTAGTAGTATCTGTGTTATCCGTAATTGTATATAACGTAATGCCATCCAATAAGAATGAGGAGGATTTCCAGTAATGAGTGAGAAAACTTCCAAACATAAAATGGGCTTAAAAGCGAAAACAACCTTAGGAAATATTATCGCATATGCTGTAATTATTACATTATGTGTAGTATGGCTGATTCCGTTTATCTGCATCTTCCTGGAGTCCTTCCGTATGGAAACTACCATGCAGGTTGGTTATGTAATTCCAAAACAGTGGGGCATTGGTAACTATGTTTCCCTGTTGAAAGATACCGACTTCCTGATTTGGTACAGAAATACTTTGATTATTGGTCTTGCGGTAGCGGTTATTCAGACGTTCACTGTATTCTGTGTCAGCTACACACTGTCCAGAATGAGATTCAACGGCAGAAAGTTGCTTATGAACATCAGCTTAGTGCTGGGTATGTTCCCTGGCTTCGTTACTGTAATCGTTCTGTATAATATTTTAAGTGATTTAGGAATGACCGGTCCGGGTGCAGTTCCGGGTCTCATCCTGGTATACACTGCAAGCTCCGGTATGGGCTTCCATGTGGCAAAGGGCTTCTTTGATACTATTTCCAAGTCTCTGGATGAAGCTGCCCGCGTTGACGGTGCAAGCAGAGCGCAGGTAATGTTTAAGATTATCCTGCCATTAACCAAGCCAATCGTAATTTATACATTGTTAACAGCGTTCATGTCCCCATGGGGTGACTTCATGTTCGCAAAGTATATTGCGCATAATACCAGTAAGGGTATGAATGTTGCTGTTGGCTTACAGATGCTCATCGGTTCTCCAAACAGTCTGGCTGCAAACTATACAAAGTTCTGTGCCGGCGGTGTATTGGTAGCTGTTCCGATTACCATTCTCTTCATGTGCTTACAGAAGTACTATGTAGAAGGTGTAACCGGTGGTGCTGTAAAGGGCTAAATAATTTCATAAATAATAAAAGCGGTATGAGATTTTTCATACCGCTTTATTTATTGTGTTGATTCCGATACTCTGTCGGTGTGCAGCCAATATAGTTAATAAACAATTTTCCAAAGTAGCTGCTGTGAGAAAAACCACAGGACAGGGCGATGTCGGAAATCCGGTCGTCGGTCTGAAGCAGTAAGAAGGTGCTTTGCCGGATTCGGTAACGGTTTAAATATTCCATAGGCGAGGAACCGGAAATCCGGTGAAACAGACGGCAAAGGTATTCTTTGCTGACATGGGCATGGTCTGCCAGCTGCTGCAGACTAATCTGCTCTGAATAGTTTTGCTTAATATAGCCAAGCACTGCTTTCACGATGACACTTTTTGAATTCCGGGAAGACAATTTGCTTACTTTTGCCTCCTGAACTAAAAGATACAAAATCTGAAGAAGACAGTGTTTTATGTAGATTTCATAACCGGGAGCCCCGGCTTCATACATGCAGCAAAGGTCTGCTATACAGGCGCAGGCGTCCGGACACAGGCGAGGATTTGGTTCCAGGGAGCCTTGGAGAAGCGGCTGTATGTAATTTTCATAAATAACATCCTGTTCCCGACATAGGAGGGAATAATCAAAAACAACCGCAGTAAAACCGGAGTCTGCATAAGGAAATCCGGCATTGATAATGGTGTGTAGCACGCCGGAATTAATAAATAACCCTTCCCCTTCGGACAGGAAGAACGTTGTTTCCTCTGTCTGAACGGCAAGTTGCCCTTTGGTAGCAATAATAAGTTCAAATTCGTTATGATAGTGCAGGTGCGCCAAAACCTGTTGATTCTTTGCAAAGTGCATAGGATAT
>JAZQJL010000194.1:0-15486 GCA_045541595.1 Lachnospiraceae bacterium
GCGGGCGTTCATAATGGCTTTTTTCCCGCAAGGGCACATGGTTACAATCTCACGAAGGGAATCTGCCAGTTCTAAAATACGCTTGGAACCTTCAAATAAATTTCCCATGAAATCAGCTTTTAACCCATAGCACATAACAAATGTTCCGTTATCAACAATATCCCGCAATTCATCTACCTGCTCCTTTGTAAGAAATTGGGCCTCATCTACGATAATATTGTCGTATGCTTCTGCCGGTGCCGGAAGTACTTCGCGGATGGAACTGTCCGGATAGACTAAAATAGCCTGAGCCATCAGACCTGCACGGGATTTTACAATATCTACACCATCCCGGTTGTCAATGCTTGGTTTTAACAAAGCCACCTTTTTCCCTTTATCCTCCCAGCTGAATCTGGTCATCAGCGCATTGGCTGTTTTACTGGAACCCATGGCTCCGTAATAAAAGTACATTTTCATGATAAATGCTCTCTTTCCGTAACATTATTCTTCTGTAGTATCCTCTGCAGGTTCAAACTCATCATCACCGTTTCCGGTCATAAATTCCCTGCTGACCACCCGCTTCTTTTCTCTGTTTTCTTCAATCAGATCGGATAACTGGCGTTTTACATCCATTACCTTCTTGATATTTTTAATTTCAAAATCCCCCATGGTTTTGTCGGAAGTCTTAAGCTGAATACTTCCCATGCCAAAAATCCGCTGACCAAATTTTCTGGTTACGGAAATGTCCAAAACACGATACATGCGGATTTCATCCTGACGCTTGTTCAAAAATCCCGTGTCTACAAAAATGCGCTCCTCATCGAAGCTATACACGGTAAATGTCCAAGGTAAACCACACCAGATACGTTTTCTTGCTCTCCAAATCATAATCATATTCTCCTTTACTTTATATTTATTGTTCTTGTTCAGTATTTGCATTCCCGGAAGGCATCTCTTTTAAATACCCTTCCGCATCAAAAGCAATACCGAATTCTGCGCAATATCCGTTCAATTCTTCGGCCCAGACTTCTGCCTCTTCTCCGGTCAATACCGTAGGACAATAATCATTCCGGTTCGTTACAGAGGACAGTCTGCATGGAATGGCGCGAACTGAGGTTTCTTCCTGTAAAACTCCATCGGAAAAGATAAATGTCTGTTGGAAAATCATAGACGATTTCTCTGCAGGATTTTTATTGCCGCCATAACAGAAATTTCCCATGCTGTATACAATGTATCTTCCCTTATAGCATTCAATGCCCTGAATCACATGAGGATGACATCCGATTACCAGATCATAACCGTTATCAATGCACCAATGCCCCATTTCATATTGCTCCGGTTCCAGTTCGTGCACCTTATCTCCGCCCCAGTGCATGCAGGCAAATACTAAATCGGCACCGTTTTCCCGAAGTTCCTGCAAGCCTTCTTTCAGAAACTTATAGACACCATCTCCGTCATAATATTCATTTACGGAAACGAAACCGATTTTTATTCCTTTGGCGGTTTCATAAAGTCCGTAGTGATCTCCCCACGGACCGCTTATGGCATATTCCATGCCGTTTTCTATTACATTTTGTATGGTATCTGCTACGCCCTCATGCTGATAGTCCATGATATGGTTGTTTCCAAGGGTTACTGCCTCTACCGAAGCCCGGGATAAAATCCGGGCGTATTCCGGCCGTCCTTTATGATTATACTGTTTGGTTGTACGTATATTTTCTGAATTTGTCAGGGTTCCGTCATGGTTTACAATAGTAAAATCATCTGCTTCAAAAACAGATATTACATTTTGCATAAAGTAATCTTCCCCATACAAATCATAGTACTCGTGAAAGGACCTGTTATAGGTATGATTTTGATTGGTTCCCAGGGTAATATCTCCTACCGCACTGATGACAATTTCAATAATCTCAGGAGTCGGCGTCGGCGACGGTGTCGGAGTTGGTGTATTTGTCGGAGTTGGCGTATTAGTTGGAGTTGGTGTCGGCGTAGATGTAGATGTGGGCGTCGGCGTATTGGTTGGAGTTACGGTTGGTGTAACCGTATTGGCGGGAACCGGTGTGATGGTTGAAGCTATCGGTACCGGTTGCTTTAACACTTCTGCATCGTCCAACAAAGCAGATGCCAGCCCTACACCTAACGTAACTAACAGTAATATCATTAAAATCCATTCGCCGCGCTTCATAATAGTTCCTACTCCTTTTTTATTTTCCATTTTATTCTACTATTTTTCTTCATAAAATGCAATTAAAGATACGGCTTAATAATAAAAAGAAAAAAATACCCGAAATCAAATGATTTCGAGCACTCTTTCGGGTTGGGCTGTTAAATTTAACAGTTAGCAGCTCGTAGGGGAATCGAACCCCTGTTTTCGCCGTGAGAGGGCGACGTCTTAACCGCTTGACCAACGAGCCATATGAAATTCGGATAGTGTTTATTACCTTTGTTCGTGTGAACAAAACATAATATACACTATCCGACTAAAAAAGTCAAGCACTTTTTCTTCAAATTTTTTCAAATGTTGCTACATCTGAAACAAATCCATCAGAGACATTTGGTTAGAAGCCGGAATGTCACCTAACAAGCCAAGTTCACCCATTTTATCCGTGATGGTCTGACTGACCTTACAACGGTTTTTAAAATCATCTCTGGATAAAAACTCGCCGTCTT
Organism: Lachnospiraceae bacterium; assembly: GCA_045541595.1. Classification (GTDB taxonomy): domain Bacteria; phylum Bacillota; class Clostridia; order Lachnospirales; family Lachnospiraceae; genus SIG299. The sequence goes on from JAZQJL010000194.1 coordinate 2,650, forward strand.
TTACTGCTTCTACAATTAAATCGGCCGCCTTTTCACCAAGACCGTCTATGGTATCCAGGGCAGGCATCAGTTTTCCGTCCATAATCTGAAATTCATGGGCTTTTACTTTAAAAATATCGATTGGCATAAATTCGAAGCCTCTTGCATACATCTCCTGCACCAAACGCATATTTTCGTAGGTGGCTTCTTCCTTCTGGGAGGCCTCCTTCCGATCCATTCTGCCTTTGATTTCCTTCATATTACGTTCCAATGCCGCCTGACCGAGACACATCAGTTCGTAGTTAAAAGCAGAGGCACGGATGCCGAAATACGCTGCATAATATGCCAGCGGATAATATACCTTAAAGTAGGCTACACGGAATGCCATCATAACGTAGGCACAGGCATGGGCTTTCGGGAACATATACTTAATTCGCTTACAGGACCAGATATACCAGTCCGGAATGCCCTTTTCCAGCATAGCTGCTTCCATCTCTTCCGTCAGGCCTTTTCCCTTACGGACACTTTCCATAATCTTAAAGGCAAGACCTTTTTCTACACCCTGATAAATTAAGAATGTCATAATATCATCTCGGGTACAGATAGCACTCTCCAAGGTACAGGTGCCTTCGTTAATTAAGGTCTGGGCGTTGTTGGTCCACACATCGGTACCGTGGGACAAACCGGAAATACGGATCATGTCGGAGAAACTCTTTGGCTTGGTTTCTCTAAGCATCTGCATTACAAAGTTTGTACCAAGCTCCGGAAGGCCAAGACTTCCCAAATCGCAACCACCGATGTCCTCCGGCTTAATGCCAAGGGCTTCCGTGCTACTAAACAAAGAAATTACTTTTTGGTCATCCATCGGGATGGTCTTTGCATCTAGTCCCGTTAAATCCTCCAGACGCCGAATCATGGTAGGATCATCGTGCCCGAGAATATCGAGTTTTAACAGGTTATGGTCGATGGAATGGTAGTCAAAATGGGTGGTTACCGTTGCCACCGTCATATCGTTGGCCGGATGCTGTACCGGAGTGAAGGAATAGATTTCTTCTCCAATCGGTAACACAATAATACCGCCCGGATGCTGGCCGGTAGTTCGACGTACACCAACACAGCCGGATGCAATTCGCTCGATTTCTGCCCTTCTGTGCTGAATTCCGTGTTCTTCGTCATATTTTAACACATAACCATAGGCGGTTTTATCCGCCAGCGTACCGATGGTTCCTGCACGGAAGGTCTGACCCTTACCGAAAATTACTTCGGTATATTCATGGGCCTTACTCTGATATTCACCGGAGAAGTTTAAGTCGATATCCGGCTCCTTATCACCGTAGAATCCAAGGAAGGTTTCAAACGGAATGTCGGAACCATCCTTTTTCAGCGGTTTACCGCACTGCGGACAAATACGGTCCGGCATATCACAACCGCATACACCTCGTTTTTGATAATCTTTTACTTCATCCGAATCAAAATCCGAAAAGAAACATTCCGGACAATAATAATGGGCCGGCAGCGGATTAACCTCCGTAATACCGGACATAGTAGCCGCAAAGGAAGAACCTACCGAACCTCGGGAACCTACCAGATAGCCGTCTTCGTTAGACTTCCATACCAGCTTTTGGGCAATAATGTACATCACGGCAAATCCATTGGAAATAATGGAATTTAGTTCTCGCTCCAATCGATCTTTTACAATTTCCGGTAATGGGTCACCATACATGGAATGGGCCGTGTTATAACAAATGGTTCGCAGGGTTTCATCGGAATTTTCAATGACCGGCGGACATTTATCCGGTCGCACCGGAGAAATTTTTTCCACCATGTCAAAGATTTTTCTAGTGTTGTCTATTACTACCTCGTGGCACTTTTCCTCGCCCAAATACGAAAATTCCTGAAGCATTTCTTCCGTAGTTCTAAGATATAACGGCGCCTGGTTATCTGCATCGTCAAAGCCCTTACAAGACATAATAATGCGGCGGTATACTTCATCCTCCGGATTTAAGAAATGAACGTCACAGGTAGCCACTACCGGCTTGTTAAACTGCTCTCCCAGCTTTACAATCCGCTTATTGATTTCCTGCAGGTCCTCATCGGAATTGATGTTCGGGAAGGATTTTTCCTGTGTCTTTTTATCGTATTGGTCAATCATGAACCGGTTATTTCCGATTGGCTGAATCTCATAGTAATCGTAAAATTCACATAACCGGGTCACTTCATCCATGGACTCATTTTTAAGCAGTGCCTGATACAATTCTCCTGCTTCACAGGCAGAGCCAACCAAAATGCCTTCTCTGCATTCCATTAACAGGCTCTTGGGAATACGTGGCCTTCTGGCATAATACTCTAAATGAGATAAAGATACCATCTTATACAAATTTACACGTCCCTTATCATTCTGACAGATCAAAATGCAATGATAAGACGGCATTTTTTTAATAACATCTGCGGAAAGACGGGCATTTTCCTGAATTCCTGCCAGCGTAGTGATTCCCTGATCTTTTAATATTGCCAGAAACTTTACATAAATTTCTGCGGTTGCTCCTGCATCATCCACCGCACGGTGATGATTTTCCAGAGAAATCCCAAGTTCTTTTGCTACAATATTTAACTTATATTTACTAAGCCCCGGCAACAGAATTCTTGCCATACCTACCGTATCCACAATGGTATAATCAAATGGCAGGCCTAATTTTTCTGCCTTGTTTCTGATAAAACCGGTATCAAAAGAAGCATTATGCGCTACCAGCACACAGTCTTTACAGAACTCCAGAAACTTCGGTAAAATCACATCAATTTCCGGAGAATCCATTACCATCTCATCGGAAATATGGGTCAATTCCTCAATACGAGCCGGAATCGGCACTTTCGGGTTAATAAATGTGGAATAACGGTCGGTAATCTCACCGTTTACTACTTTTACTGCCCCAATTTCAATAATTCGGTCGTTTTCTTTGTCAAAACCCGTGGTTTCAATATCAAAAACAACGCTGGCTACATCCAAAGATTGTCCTTTATCCTTCTTTACGATTTCCTCCACATCATCCACCAGATAGGCTTCCATACCGTAAAGAATTTTAAAGTCCTTGGCACGCTGCATTTTTTCTTCGTCATCCTTATAATCCTTTGGATTTAAGGCGTGATTTGCTTCCGGAAAGGCCTGCACCACACCATGGTCGGTGATGGCAATACCCGGATGGCCCCATTCAAATGCGGTTTTTATCAATGTTTTTGCATCTACCACCGCATCCATGTCACTCATGGTGGTATGGGCATGAAGCTCCACTCGTTTTTCTTCACAGGTATCCTTTCTCTTTTTTACAAAGTCCGGAATGTTTTTAATACCCACAATGGAACTGATGGAAATTTCTTTATCAAAACGGTCAAATAATGCATTTCCCTTTAATCGTACACATTTTCCGCCTTTTAAGTTGCCTTTGATTTCATCCCATTCTTCATTACGGATGAAGATTTTACCGGAGATGGTATCAGTAAAGTCCGTAAAATTAAACTTTACAATCAGTTTTTCTCCGTTTTTCATGGCTGTTTCTTCGCAGGAAAGAATTTTTCCGTATACAACCACTTCTCCGATTTCATCCTGGATGTCGCAAAGCGGTGTAACTTCCCCATCAAAAGCACGGCCATAGAAGATTTCCGGATCCTCCGGCAGTTTCTTCTTGGCAAACTTGGAGAAATCTTTTTTATCTTTACTAAAGGTGCTTCCTTCTTTCTTTGGAAGTTCCTTTTTGGCAGCAGGCTTTGATTCCGCTTTTGCTCCGGTGCTCTTTTCTTTTATTACATCAGAAGTTAATTCTTTTGCTATTATTTGATTCTCAGATGCAGATTCCATGGTATATATTACCGGCTCAGAATTTTTCTTTTTGTCTGCCGGTTCATGGTATACCGCTTCCACCTGTACCTGAAATCCAAACCGCTTTTCATACATGCTTTCCAGAAAGTTTTTCACATCTGTCATCAAAGTACGGTTTACAAAGGTATCCTCCGCATCCAGTGTCATTTTTGCCGGAACAATTTCCATATCAAATATCGGTTTTGCATTTTTTAAAAGAAAAGAGGCCATACGGCTCTCTTTTCCAACTTCTTCTATTATGCTATCGTTATACAAATCCCATAAGGATTCCGGATTATACTGGCCTGACAGCTGATACTCCACGGAAAGCTCCACTTTTTGACCCACTCTGCCAAAAAACTGGTTTGCCAGTGCAGCCTCCATTTCCGCCAAATCATGATACTCGATTAAACGTCTGGATTTTAAATGAATCACCGTTTTTCCGGTACTGCGGGATGCCGTCACTTTTACAACTTCCACATCACGGAATACGTTTTCCAAATCCGGCTTTACATGCACTTCTTCAAATACTTCAAATAAATTCAACGACTCTCACCTTACTTTATAACATTTTATCAAGTTCTGCTTTCAGTTCTGATAAAAGTTCTTCTTCTTTTACTTTGCGAAGGATTTCTCCTTTTTTAATAATGAGTCCTTCCCCAATGCCGCCGGCAACGCCAAGATCTGCTTCTCTGGCTTCGCCCGGGCCGTTAACTACACAGCCCATAACGGCAACCTTAATATCTAACGGATAATTTTTTACCAATTCTTCCACCTTTTTTGCCAGACTGATTAAATCAATTCTGGTTCTGCCACAGGTTGGGCAGGAAACCACTTCGATTCCACCTCTGCGGAGCCCTAACGTCTTTAAAATCTGCTTTGCAGAAGCAATTTCCTCCACCGGATCAGCTGTTAAGGATACGCGGATGGTATCGCCAATCCCCTGTCCTAAAATTAAGGAAAGACCAATGGCCGATTTTATATTTCCGGAAGTGACCGTACCGGACTCGGTAATGCCCACATGTAACGGATGCTTTGTTTTTTCCGCAATAATTTCATGAGCTTTTACACACATTAACACATCCGAAGATTTGATACTGATAACCAGGTTGTCATAGCCCATGTCTTCAATAAGCTCTGCCTGATGAAGTGCGCTCTCCACCAGCCCCTCTGCCGTTACACCACCATATTTTTCTATCAGATGTTTTTCTAAGGAGCCGGAATTTACGCCTACACGAAGGGGAATATTTCGCTCTCTTGCCACATCCACAACCGCCTTGATTTTCTCGGAAGAACCGATGTTTCCCGGGTTAATGCGTACTTTATCCGCACCATGTTCCATGGCAGCAATAGCAAGCTTGTAATCAAAATGAATATCCGCCACCAATGGGATATGTATCTGCTTTTTGATCTCTGCCAGTGCCCTTGCCGCTTCCATGGTAGGCGCAGCACATCGGATAATTTCACAGCCTGCCGCCTCAAGAGCCAGAATCTGCTTAATAGTAGATTCTACATCTTCTGTTTTTGTATTTGTCATGGACTGGATGGCAATCGGATGATTGCCTCCAATCCAAACGTTTCCAATCTGAATTTCTTTGGACACTCTTCTTTTATTTTTTTCTGTTAACCAGCCCATCGTTGTAAACCTCTTTTTTTCAATAACAACTATTTAAAAAATATGTTTTTAATATCATTAAAGAAAATGAATACCATTAAAATCATAAGCAGCACCATACCGATTAAATGTACAATTCCTTCTTTTTCACGGTCAATCGGCTTACCCCTTACTGCTTCAATCAGGGTAAACAACAGTTTACCGCCATCCAGCGCCGGAATCGGAAGCAAATTCATAACTCCCAGATTGGCACTGAGTAAAATGGTAATGTATGCCATTTGTAATACCACATCCATGGCATTTCCCTGTTCGGAAGTTTGTTCGTACACATCACCAATGGTTCCGATAATGGCCACCGGACCGCCCACATCATTTGAGCTTAATTTTCCGGTAACTAATAAGCCAAGATTCTTTACCGTTGTTACAATCCAGTATTTTACTTCGATTACACTATATTTTAAGGTTTGTAACACACCGGTTTTTTCTCTGGCTAAATTATATGCAAAGCCAACGCTGTAGGCTTCCTGATACAACAACGGAGTTAATTCTACTGTTGTAGAAGTGATGCCGTCGTCTGTTTTTCTTTCATACGTGACAGATACAACCGAACCATCCAGCGGATGCGCATCCATGTAAGTAGACAATTCTGCTCCTGTAGAAAGCTTCTCTCCGTTTACATGTGTAACCACATCCCCCGGCAAAATACCTGCCTGATGGAACGGAAAATTTTCATTTACCGAAAGCACCTCTGCAACGCTGTCTGCATTAGGATAATAACTGAAGCCAAGTAAATACTGTTTTGTAAGCACTGGTTCTATTGTTGTAGAATGCCTTTCTCCGTTTCTTTCATATACCACTTCAATCGGGTCTGACGTAATTTCATTGTAAAGAAAGTAGGAATCTACTTCTCGTCCAATGGATACTTTATCTCCACCGATTTCTTTAATCAAATCGCCCGCCTCAAGACCTGCTTTATCTGCCGGGGAACCGGTGGTTACTGAGGCAATGGTTGGTGCATCAAAACCAACAAAGCCAATGACAAATAAAGAAAGTCCAAAGGCTAAGATAAAGTTAAAAAACGGGCCGGCAAAAATAACGGAAAAACGCTGCCATACCCCTTTGGAATAAAAGGCATTTTCTGCTACGGTATCCTGATCAGAATCCTCACCTACCATCTGGCACATTCCGCCAAAGGGCAGTAATTTAATGGAATATTTGGTTTCTCCTTTTTGGATTCCCCAAATTGTCGGACCAAGACCAATAGAAAACTCCACAACGCCAATGCCGTTCTTCTTTGCTAAAAGGAAATGGCCCAGCTCGTGAATAATAATGATGATACTAAATACTAAAATTGCAACAACAATACTCATAGAAATCCTTTCTAAAACGGGTGTGCACCCTTTTACTTCAAGTCTTTACTGATTTAGTCTTTGATATACTTCTGCTTCTGTAGCTAAAATTTCTTCCAAGGAAGGATTGGAAATCACACGATGTGCATCCATTTCCCGACGGATATTATTTACAATGTCCGTATATCCAATTTTTCCGTTCAGGAATGCTGCTACAGACCATTCATTTGTTGCATTATACACCGTTGGCATGCTGCCACCGGTCTGTAATGCTTCATATGCCATGGAAAGTGCCGGAAAAACCTCCGTATCCGGTTTAAAAAACTCCAGAGAACGAAGCTTATAGAAATCTAAACGCTCTGACGTAGGTCCTTTTCGTTCCGGATAATAAAGTGCATATTGAATCGGCAGCTTCATATCCGGTACGCCAAGTTGGGCAATTACTGCGCCGTCTTCATACTCAATCATGGAATGAATAATACTTTGCGGATGAACTACCACCTCAATTTGATCTGCGTCAGTATCAAACAGCCACTTTGCTTCTATAACTTCTAACCCTTTATTTACTAAGGTGGAAGAATCAATGGTAATTTTTCGTCCCATGGACCAGTTTGGATGCTTTAATGCATCTTCTACGCGGACATTCTTCAATTCTTCTTTTGTTTTTCCACGAAAAGGCCCACCGGAAGCCGTAAGTAAAATGCGGTTGATTTTATTTCCGGCATTGCCCTGTAAGGACTGAAAAATCGCAGAATGCTCGCTGTCCACCGGAAGGATTTTCACCTGTTTTTCTTTTGCCAATGGCATAATAATGTGTCCGGCAGTTACCAATGTTTCTTTATTTGCCAAAGCAATGTGCTTCCCTGCTTTAATTGCCTCAATTGTAGGGCGAATGCCTATCATTCCTACAAAAGCAGTTACTACCATTTCCGCTTCCGGTATGGTGGCGCAGGCAAGAAGACCGTCCATGCCGGTTGTTACAGCAACCGCCGGCAGTTCATTCTTCAGTAATTCTTCCAATTCTTTTGCCTTTTGTGCGTCATAAACACATACCAGCTTCGGACGAAATTCTTTTATCTGTTCCAACAATAAATCAATATTACTGCCTGCCGCCAATGCTTCTACTTTAATATCCTGATTGGTTCTTACCACATCTAATGTCTGGGTTCCGATGGAACCGGTAGAACCCAGGATAGAAATATGTTTCATATCGGTTTTCTCCTGTTTATACTGTCATCTGTAATAAATAATAAACAATCGGCGCCACAAAAATTACGCTGTCGAAACGGTCTAACACGCCTCCGTGTCCCGGAATCAGCTTGCCGTAATCTTTAATCTCATTTTGACGCTTCATGGCCGAAGCCGCTAAATCTCCAATCTGTGAGATTACCGAACCACAGGCACATACGATTGCAAACTGAACCATAGAAAAGTTCTGGTTGAACCAATGGTTCATGGCAAGACAATATAAAACTGCAATGAGCGCAGCTCCTATCACACCGCCGATACAGCCTTCCCACGTTTTTTTAGGACTAAGCACCGGAAATGCCTTATGTTTTCCTAATAACATACCGGCACAATATGCGCAGGTATCAGATCCCCAGGCCGCAATAAAAATCAACCAGACGCTAAATGCTCCACCGGGAAGTTCACGAACCTGATAAATATAAGAAATCAACAATCCGGCATAAAAGAAGCCAAACCATGGATATAATACCTGCTCCGTTTTAAACTTTGGAAATGTTATCACATATACCGCCATCAATGCCATCAAATAAATCACTGCCAAGGCTACCAGTTTATCCATCTGATTTGTAAACAATAGCACATACAGTAATCCTACGGATGCATAGCCAAACAAAGCCAAAGGCGACTTATGAATTTTTACCATGCGCATAATTTCCATCATGCCTACCAGAGAAAGAAACGCCACTGCAGCCAGCAAAAGAGTGCCGCCCGGTATGATAAACAGGAGCAAAAGAACAATCAGCACAATGCCGCTTAGTAATCTTACCTTAAACATTTGTAACGCCTCCATATCTTCTTTCTCGGGTATTATAATATTCAATCGCGTCAATCAAATCATCTTTGGAAAAGTCCGGCCATAATACATCCGGAAAATAAAACTCTGTATATGCAAGCTGCCATAACAGAAAATTGGAAATTCTCTGCTCACCGCTGGTGCGGATCATCAAATCCGGATCCGGAATATCCGCGGTATCTAAGTAAGAGGAAAAAATTTCAGCAGTAATTGCTTCTTCTGATATCTTTTCTTCCTTTACATCCTTGCTAAGACGTTTTACCGCCCGTAAAATTTCATCTCTTCCGCCATAGTTTAATGCTATTTGAAACCGTAAACCGGTATTTTTTTCAGATTCTTTTTCGAGAATACAGATGCTCTCCTGTAAATCCGCATCCAGACGGGTAATGTCACCAATTACTTTCACCCGCATTTTATTTTTTTCTGCCTGTTTTACGCAGTCTTTCATGTAGTTCCTTAGCAGATTCATGAGGGCAGATACTTCCTCCTGCGGTCTGCTCCAGTTTTCCGTAGAAAAGGCGTATAAAGTTACATACTTGATTCCGAGCTTATAAGCTTCCTCACAAATCAGCTCTACTGTTTTTCCGCCCTGACGGTGTCCCATATTTCTTGGAAGATTCCTCTTTTTTGCCCAGCGGCCGTTACCATCCATGATAATAGCCACATGCTCCGGAATTTTCCACTCAGACTTAAGCTTTTTTGCCATAATTCATACTCCTTCACAAGGAAATGGACGCTCCCTGTTTTTTGGAAGCGTCCACTGTTTCTTAAAATTATTATACAGTCATGATTTCAGTGGTCTTAGCATCTGTGCACTTATCGATTTCAGCTACAAACTTGTCTGTTACCTTCTGAATCTCATCTTCAATCTGCTTCTGCTCATCTTCGGAAATCTCGCTGGCCTTTGCTGCCTTCTTAATAGCATCGTTAGCATCTCTGCGGACATTACGAACTGCAACCTTTGCTGCTTCTGCCTTCTTCTTAATGTCTTTTACCAGTTCCTTACGACGGTCTTCGGTAAGTTCCGGGAATACCAAACGGATTACCTTACCGTCATTACCAGGAGTAATACCGATGTCGGAAGCTAAAATTGCCTTTTCAATTTCCTTAATCATTTTTGATTCCCAAGGCTGAATCTGAATTACTCTTGCTTCAGGAACAGAAATGTTTGCTACAGACTGGATGGTAGACGGAGTGCCGTAGTAATCTACACGAAGCTTATCTAACAGGTGCGGATTTGCACGGCCTGCACGAACGGATGCATATTCTTCTTTTAACACTTCTACTGTTTTTGTCATCTTATCTTCAAATGGTTTTACTCTTTCATTCATTATATTTATCCTCCTAAAATTATATTCTGTTTATACTGTTATTACAGTACCGTTACTCTTGCCCATAGCCGCTTCTACAATGCTGTTTTCTTCATTTAAGGAGAAAATCAGTAACGGCATTTTATTTTCCAGACAAAGTACTGCAGAGGTTAAATCGATTACACCCAGCTTTTTGTCGACAATTTCACTGACAGCAAGTGTGGCATATTTTTTTGCCGCAGGATTTGTCTTTGGATCACTGTCATAAACGCCGTCAATTGCCTTTGCCATGAGAATGATGTCGCATTCCAGCTCGATGGCACGAAGAGATGTGGCAGAATCGGTGGAAAAATACGGATGACCTGTACCTCCTGCGCAGAACACTACCGTACCGTTCTTTAATTCTTTTACCGCATCGTCTTTGGAGAATAACGTTGTCATTCCGCCACAGGCAAACGGAGTGTATACCTTGGTGTTTAATCCGAGATAACGGAAAATATCGGATACATAAATACAGTTCATTACGGTAGCCAGCATGCCAATCTGATCTGCCTTTACACGGTCAATGGTTTCACTGGTACGGCCACGCCAGAAATTACCACCACCGATGACGATTGCAACCTGAACGCCCTGTTCTACCAATGTTTTTACCTGCTTACCTACTTCTATGCAGGTAGCCTCATCAAAACCGGTATGTTTTTCACCTGCCAAAGCTTCACCGCTTAATTTTAATAAAACTCTGTTATATTTTTCCATTCTGTTTCAGCCTCGCTATTATTCGAAAATATCGTCAATATGAAGATCTGCATAAGTTAAGGAACAGAAACCGTCCATTACCGCACCGTTATTCATCTGAATGGATTTCGCCTTAATATTACCTTTAATAATTGCGGTAGAGTCAAGCACCACAGGACCCTTCACGTCAATTTCACCCTTAACAGCACCGGCAAAGACCGCAGATGCTGCAGTAATGTCGCCGATAACAACCGTACCGAGACCAACCTTTACGCTGCCTTCACTAACTACAGAGCCTTCTAAACGGTCTGTGTTTACTACTATTTCAGATGCCAGGGAATTACCTGTTACCTTACCGGAAATGGTAAGCTTACCTAAGCATTCGATATCACCGTTGATGGTACCCATAACGTCTAAGGAACAATCGGAAATAATGCTGCCGTTAATTGTGGTTCCCTTTGTAATTACGGTAACTGCATTCTTATCTGCTTCAGAAACCTCACGCTTTGGCTCCTCCTTAACAGCAGGTGCAGCTTCTGCCACAGGCTCCTCTGCAACAGCAGGCTCTTCTGCCGGAGTTTCTTCCTCGGGAACTTCTTCCGTAATTTCTTCGTCTTCTAACATGGAATTTAATAAGTCCTGGTCTACCTCCACATCATCTCCTTCAGAAAGAATGGCAAATAAATCTTCCTCTTCTTCTGTCTGCTCCACATCAATGTTATTTACAGCCTGTTCTAATTCATCTGTAATGTCTTTGAATAAGCTCATGTTGTACCTCCACATCATTATCGTTTTTGTAAACACCTTACAATGTCTATACTGTATTCTATTCTACCACATATTTCTTCAAATGAAAATAACTAATTTATAAATTTACTCCATGACGTGTGAACAGTATCTGTAAAACAAAAAAAGATACATGGAAGCAGCAGCTCCTCCATGCATCTTTTTCTGTTTTAGCAATGAAGTATTTCCAGTGTCCTAATCCGAAACAGCTTCATTACCTATGTTTCTTAGACCGGGTATGCCTTGGTTTCTGTATCGGCAGCAGTCACGTCAACAGCAGTCTGCTGAGCCTGTCTGTGCTTGAAGAAATCAGTAGCAACCTGCGGGAATAATGCGTAGGAAAGAACATCTTCTTCCTGCTGCATCCATTCCTTACATTCCTCACGGAACTTGTCAAGCTGTGGTGGAATCAAGTCAGCCGGACGGCAGGTGATAGGCTTAACGTCTCCGATAGCCTTCTTCTGCACTTCCTTGTTGAACGGCTTAACTGTCTCACCGAATTCACCGCCAAGAACCTTTTTGGATTCCTTGGTAACCATCTTATATCTCTCACCCTGTAATACGTTTAATACAGCCTGTGTACCAACAATCTGGGAGGATGGAGTAACAAGAGGCGGCTCACCGAAGTCCTTACGAACTTCAGGAATTTCTCTCAGTACGTCGTAGTACTTGTCTTCTGCCTTTGCTTCCTTTAACTGGGAAACAAGGTTGGATAACATACCACCCGGTACCTGGTATAATAAGGTCTTGATATCAACACCCATTACCTTTGGATTTAATAATCCGCTCTTTAATGCTTCTTCCTGCATTGGACGGAAGTAGTCAGCAATCTCAGCCAGGAGAGTCTGGTCTAAGCCTGTGTCATACTCTGTACCCTTGAATGTCTCAACCATAACTTCAGTAGCCGGCTGGCTGGTACCCATGGAGAATGGGGACATAGCGGTATCAATAACGTCAACACCTGCTTCTACAGCCTTTAAGTAGGTCATGGAAGCCACACCGGAAGTATAGTGTGTGTGCAACTGGATTGGAAGCTTTGTACCTTCCTTTAAAGCTTCTACAAGCTCTTTTGCCTTGTAAGGAAGAAGTAAGCCTGCCATATCCTTAATACATAAGGAGTCAGCACCCATTTCTTCTACACGTCTTGCAATGTCTTTCCAATAATCAAGTGT
>JAZQJL010000195.1:0-2671 GCA_045541595.1 Lachnospiraceae bacterium
TACTTACAAAAAGAAAGGAAGTATTTGTATGAAAACAGGAGAAAAGATTGCAAAATTAAGAAAAGAGAATAACTATACGCAGGAACAGCTGGCAGAGTTACTGGGTGTATCCAGACAGTCGGTAAGTAAATATGAATCCGGAAGAAAAAGCAAAAGCAGTGAATGAAATGAGTCGGAGAGTTCCGGAAGTATATCAGTGGGTAGTAAAAATTATATCCAAGTTTCTGTAAAAAGAGACGGAATGTATTAAGCCTACCTTGTACTTGGCGGTGCGCAGGTAGGCTTAAAAACTAATATTAGCGTTATTCCGCCACTTCTGCTTTTTCAAGCGTCCTTTCGATGGCTTCCACTAAAAGTGTCTGGGTGTATGTACTGCCGTCGGTAAATTTGAGTTCCTCCACAGGAACATCCATACTCAGCTGCATTTCCAAATCCTCCAGGGCAGGAGTAAGTAAAGGATACATGGTTTCCACCGCTTCGTCCAGGTTAATTAAGCGGACGGAATTGATGTGGTTTTCATCGCAGACCAGTTCTAAATGGATGGTGGTGTCGTTCATTTCCATGCTGGTGGTGTACACGCCGGGATGATACATGGCAGAGGTTGGTGCACTGCTTCCAATACCGGAAGAACTGCCGACACCGGGAGTAACCTCTTTGTCAATGGAGATAAGGGCAATTACCAAAAACAATATGGCAATGCCACAGACAATCAAAGTGGCAGTGACGAGCAATTCTTTTAACTTGAAAACAACTATTTTTGTTTTAGACATAAACACCTCCGAAAGGTTTTCTGATATCAGTATATGAAGGAGTAAACCATGGCATTACAGTTTATTTTAGGTGCTTCCGGCACAGGAAAAACTACATATTTGTACAATACGGTAACAAAACTGGCAGCAGAGAATCCAAAGACAACCTACTACTTTATCGTGCCGGAGCAGTTTACCCTGCAAACCCAGAAAGAGCTGGTGCAGTGCAATCCGGCCGGCGGAATCTTTAATATTGATGTACTGAGTCTGGCCCGGCTTGCCCACAAGGTGTTTGAAGAACTGGGCCGGGAACAGCGAAAAATATTAAAAGATATCGGCAAGAGCATGGTGGTAAAACGGGTGTTGCGAGACTGTGGGGAAAAGCTGTCCCTGTTCGGAGCCAATGCCGGACAAACCGGTTTTGTGGAGGAAGTAAAATCCCTGCTTTCCGAACTGTTCCAGTATGGCATCGGAGAGGCAGAACTCCTGGATATGATGGAAGAAAACAAAGAGGATGAACTGCTGTTAAAGAAGCTTTCGGATGTCCTTCTGATGGTACGCAGGTTCAGGGATTTTTTAGGCGACGAGTATATGACTGCCGAAGGGCTGTACGACGCACTGGCAGACTGCATCGGGGAGTCAGTGGTTATGAAAAACTGCGAGGTGGTGCTGGAGGGCTTTACCGGGTTTACTCCGTCCCAGTACGAACTGTTAAAGAAATTGTTGCGTCTGGCAAAGAACGTGTACGTTTCCGTAACCATAACAAAGGAGGCCGCATTTGGTCCTAAGAAAGAGCATGATTTGTTTTCCATGAGCCGGAATACGGTGGACCGTTTAACAAAACTGGCAGAGGAAGTCCACTGCGAAGTGGCGGACACGGTAATTGCCGGAGAACAGGATTACCGTCACGACGCGGACAGTGCATTACATCATATCTGGAGCAATTTATTCCGCTATCCGGCAAAGATAAGCGGGCGTTCGGCGGAAGGGGAAATTACCCTGTATGCCGGAGCGGACGCCGGGTCAGAATGCCGTTATGCGGTAACAAAAATCTTACAGCTGGTGCAGCAGCACAAGTACCGTTATAAAGATATTGCGGTGATAGTCAGTGATATAAACCAATACGGGGAGCTGATGGAGCGGGAATTGAACGCCGCAGGAATTCCCTGCTTTTTGGACTACAAAAAAAATATGTCGGAAAACACCTTCGCGGAGTATATAAAGGCCGTGTTGCGTCTGGCAGAGGCCGGACTTCATACGGAAGGTGTGCTTTCTTATGTGAAAAATTCCTTGTCCGGCTGGGAAAAGGAAGATGTTTTTGACTTGGAAAATTACTGTCTGGCCCTTGGCATTAAGGGCTATCAGTTTGAAAAAGAATGGAAGCGGGTGTACCGTACCCATACTACGGTGTCTTTGGAGAGAATGAATGGCCTCAGAGAACGCTTACTGTCGGAACTGAAGCCGCTGCTGGATGCCTTTCAAAACAAAGAAGCCACGGTGGAAGAGGATACCCGGGCGTTGTTCTATTTTTTAAAGGACCATGGTCTGGAAAAACGGCTGAAAGAAAAGGAAGAGGAATTCCTGACAAAGAATGACCGGCTTCGGGCGCGGGAGTATGCTCAGGTGTACCGGGTGGTGTTAGAGTTGTTTGACCAGCTGGTGGAGCTTCTTGGAAAAGAAAAGCTTACACCAAAGGAATACCGGGAGCTGGTGGAGACCGGACTTCGGGAAGCCAAGGTAGGATTGATTCCCACCGGCTCAGAGCAGATTGTCATTGGTGACATGGAGCGTACCAGATTAAAAGAAATCAAAGCGTTGTTTTTCCTTGGTGTGAATGACGGCAAAGTGCCGTCGGTATCCGGCAACCGGGGAATTTTCAGCGACAGGGACAGAAAAGAACTGGCCGGAGACAAATACGAGCT
>JAZQJL010000196.1:0-5680 GCA_045541595.1 Lachnospiraceae bacterium
TAAGAAAAAAAAGATCGTTTGTGTCATTTGCATACTGCTGCTAGTTTTGTTTATTATTTGTGATAGTAGGTTAAAAACGGTGTATTATTCCGTAGAGTCTGATAAACTTTCTGCGCCTGTGCGTTTTATACTATTAACCGACCTGCATTCCTGCAGGTACGGGGAAAATCAGAAAAATCTGGTAGAGACAGTGAAGAAGTTTCATCCGGATATTATCCTGCTTGGCGGAGACATCTTTGATGATAAAGTGCCGCATAAGAATGCGGAACTTACGGTAAAACAACTGGCAGAACTGTATCCGTGCTATTATGTCACCGGAAACCATGAGTACTGGAGCCGTGAGGTTGGTACAATTTTAGAAATTATTGAAAGTTATGGTGTTACGGTTTTATCCGGAGAGTGTGATACCATAACAATAAATGGACAGACCATTAACATCTGTGGTGTGGATGACCCGGATGTGGCGGAGTATGTACAGAATGGTGTGCCGATGGTACAGCAGCTGGAAAGTGCAGAAAGAGCTGCACAGGAAGCTGAGGAAACAGCGGGAGAAGAAATTTTCACTGTGCTGTTAAGTCACCGTCCGGAATTATTTGAAACCTATCAAAATTACGACTTTGACCTGGTGCTTTCCGGGCACGCCCACGGCGGACAGTGGAGAATCCCGGGAGTTTTAAACGGTTTGTTTGCTCCGGACCAAGGGCTGTTTCCAAAGTATGCCGGCGGCAGATATGATTACGCGGGCGGAACCATGATAGTAAGCCGTGGTCTTGCAAGGGAAAGCACACCAATTCCGAGAATTTTTAACCGGCCGGAGCTGGTGATTGTGGATATTTATGGAGATAAGGTAGAAGAACCAACACAAGAACCTACACCAACGGAAATTCCGAAGACTATTACAAGCAAACGTGCCAATATCCCCTTTGAAGATAATCAACTGTATGCAGTTGCCTACCTTGGCTATATTACTATAGAGGAGATGGACTATTATCTGGAAAACTATCTGGATGAAGAAAATGTTCCGCAGTATTATTTTTCCGGGGATGAGTATTACCTGGTTGTCCCAAGATATGAAGACATGGAAGTCCGCTTGTACCGGAATGATTTGGTGACTATGGGAAAAACCTTAGAGCAGGAATGCGAAGCAGGCGAACCATTTATTATCCAGTGTAACGTCAGTGATATTTTTCCGGATGTTACGGTGGAACTGACTTATCAGGGAGAAACCGTGGAATTCTCCCCATACATTTCTTTGAAGGACGGAAGTGTGCAGGTGGGAGACAGAGGGCTGAATATTACAAAGGATTACTTGGAAGACTTGGTAGAAAATGTTTGGGTAAGCCTTACAGAAGAAGAATTGCAATGGTTCAATGAGCAGTTCTTTAATACGGATGGAGAGGTCAGAAGAAACGACTTTTTAAATTGTACCTACACAAATGCGAGAAGCATTAACATCTATGAAGTGTTTTATAATTTATCGGAAGAAATTTCATCGGAAGAGAGAAAGGCATTACGTGGCTCTGAAATTGATTTTGGAGTAGATTATCAGAAGCTAACGGTTCCTTATATGGATAGCATATTGCAGAAATACATGAATATTTCTTTTGAAGAAACCGACAAAGTTGATTTGAATTATTATTTATATCTCGAAGAATTTGATGCGTACTTTGGCTCTCACGGAGATACCAACTACTCCCGTGTTGAAATGAAAAGTGGTGTAAAAGATGTAGATGGTAATGTAAAATTGCGATATTTGAGGATGGAAGAGGGGAAAGAATATGTAGTGACACTGAAAGCCCATCCAAAGGGGTACTATTTTGAATCGAATGTTGAAGTTGAGTAAAAAAACAGAGTGTCGCGTTAGCGACAGCCTGTTGCTTTACCCACTACTTAACTTCGTGAATCTTTCTCTTTACATAGGTTGTATGGAGTAACTCGTGTGCCTTATGGCTGCCCGGTTCACCAAGGTAGGAAGCGTAAAGCTCCTTCACGTCCGGATTCTCGTGGGAGAAGCGGATAGTGTTCTTTTCATCCAAGGAATAGAGTGCCTTAGCACGCTCTGCACGGATGTCGGTGAAGTTGCGAACAGATGCAGGAACCTGAGGCTGACCACCACCGTTTACACAGCCGCCTGGGCAGCCCATGATTTCGATGAAGTGGTAGTTAGCTTCGCCGTTCTTAACGCGGTTAAGAACTTCCTTAGCATTCTTTAAGCCGGATGCTACACATACGTTAACGTCCATGCCTGCTACGTTATAGGTTGCTTCCTTGATGCCGTCCACGCCACGAACTTCTGTAAATTCGATTGGTGTGCCGTCCTTTTCGCCGGTAAGCTTCCAAACTGCAGTACGAAGAGCTGCTTCCATAACACCGCCGGTAGCGCCGAAGATAACAGCAGCACCGGTACCGGAGCCGAGAGGAGAATCGAATTCTTCTTCAGGAAGTCTCTGGAAGTTAAGACCTACTCTGCGGATCATTCTTGCAAGCTCTCTTGTTGTAAGGGAAACGTCTACGTCAGGAACGCCTGCTGCATTCTGGTCGTCACGGGTAAGTTCGAACTTCTTTGCAGTACATGGCATGATGCTGACACAAACGATGTTCTTAGGATCGATGCCCATCTTCTCTGCGTAGTAAGTCTTGGTGATAGCACCAAACATCTGCTGAGGAGACTTACAGGAAGAAAGGTTTTCTGTCATATCAGGGAAGTAGTGCTCACAGTACTTAATCCAGCCAGGAGAACAGGAAGTGATGAGTGGTAATACGCCACCGTTCTGTACTCTGTCAAGGAATTCATGGGACTCTTCCATAATGGTAAGGTCTGCGGAGAAGTTGGTATCGAATACCTTATCAAAACCGATGCGGCGGAGTGCTGCAACCATCTTGCCTTCTACCGGAGTACCCATTGGGTAACCGAATTCTTCACCGAGAGCTGCACGAACTGCAGGAGCAGTCTGAACAACAACGTGCTTTTCAGGATCTGCAATTGCTTCTAATACAGTGTCGATGGAATCCTTTTCGTATAATGCGCCGGTTGGACATACTGCGATACACTGACCACAGGATACACAAGCGGTTTCACCAAGTCCTAAGCCGAAAGCAGAGGAGATTTCTGTCTTGAAACCACGCTCATTTGCGCCGATAACGCCAACGCCCTGAACCTTTTCACAAACAGCAACACAACGACGGCAAAGGATACACTTGTTGTTATCACGTACCATATGAGTTGCGGATGTGTCGAGAGCGTATTCAATTTTTTCGCCATCGTAAGCGTCTTCCACTTCGATGCCGAGGTCGTTACAAAGAGCCTGGAGCTCACAGTTTCCGCTACGTACACAGGAGAGACACTTTCTCTCGTGGTTGGAAAGGATGAGCTGTAATGTTTTTCTGCGGGAATCTAATACCTTTGGAGTATTTGTGAATACTTCCATTCCCTCATTTACCGGGTAAACACAGGAAGCAACTAAGCTTCTGGCACCCTTAACTTCAACTACACAAATACGGCAAGCGCCGATTTCATTAATTTCCTTTAAGAAGCAGAGGGTAGGAATGTCGATACCTGCAAGTCTGGCTGCTTCTAAAATCGTCGAACCCTTAGGGGCTGTGACGGTCATGCCATTAATTTTTAATGTAACTGTATCCATTTTATCCTCCTATTATTTCTTGGAAATTGCACCAAATTTACATTTTTCCATACAAGCGCCGCACTTTACGCACTTTGTCTGGTCGATTGCGTGAGGTGTCTTAACTGCCCCGCTGATAGCGCCGTTTGGACATACTCTGGAGCACAGGGTACATCCCTTACACTTATCAGGATCGATGGTGTAGGAGAGCAGGGACTTACAAACGCCTGCAGGACACTTCTTGTCAACAACGTGTGCTTCATACTCATCTCTGAAGTAGCGAAGAGTAGAAAGAACAGGGTTTGGAGCAGACTGACCAAGAGCACATAAGGAGTTGTTCTTGATGTAGTAGCAAAGATCTTCAATCTTGTCCAGGTCTTCTAAAGTACCCTGACCCTTGGTAATCTTGTCGATCATTTCGTATAAGCGCTTGGTACCGATACGGCATGCGGTACACTTACCACAGGATTCGTCTACGGTGAACTCAAGGAAGAACTTAGCGATATCAACCATACAGTTGTCTTCGTCCATTACGATGAGACCGCCGGAACCCATCATGGAACCGAGAGCGATTAAATTATCGTAGTCGATTGGAACGTCGAAGTGAGCAGCAGGGATACATCCGCCGGATGGACCACCGGTCTGGGCTGCCTTGAACTTCTTGCCGTTTGGAATGCCGCCGCCGATGTCTTCAACAACTTCGCGGAGAGTAGTACCCATAGGGATTTCTACAAGACCGGTGTTGGTAATCTTACCACCGAGAGCGAATACCTTGGTACCCTTACTCTTTTCGGTACCCATGGAAGCAAACCATTCCGGACCGTTTAAGATAATCTGTGGGATGTTAGCCCATGTTTCTACGTTGTTTAATACGGTTGGCTTTTCGAATAAGCCCTTTTCTGCAGGGAACGGAGGACGTGGACGAGGCTCACCGCGATTTCCTTCGATGGAAGTCATGAGGGCTGTTTCTTCACCACATACGAACGCACCTGCGCCGAGACGTAAGTCGATATCGAAGTCGAAGCCGGTACCGAAAATATCCTTACCGAGTAAGCCATATTCTCTTGCCTGCTTGATAGCTGTTTCCAGACGGCCTACAGCGATTGGGTACTCTGCACGGATGTAGATGTAACCCTGGTTAGCACCGATGGTGTAACCTGCAATAGCCATAGCCTCTAATACAACGTGTGGGTCACCTTCGTCGGCGTTACAAGCACCGTACTTCTGACCGCCCTTAACAAGGTCCTTAGCCAGCTGCCACTTTCTGCCGGTTGGGAAACCACCGCCGCCACGGCCGCGGAGACCGCTTTCTAATAAAACATTGATAACGTCGTCAGGAGTCATGGTGGTTAATACCTTACCAAGAGCTTCATAACCGCCGGTACCGATGTACTCATCAATTTCTTCCGGATTGATAACACCACAGTTACGAAGAGCAATACGATGCTGCTTCTTGTAGAAATCGGTTTCGAGGAGAGGCTTGATGCCTTCGTCGGTTACGGTTTCGTCATAAACGTACTTGGTAACCACACGACCCTTTAACAGGTGCTCGGAAACAATTTCAGGAACATATTCCGGTTTAACCATGGAATAGAAGGTTGCTTCCGGATAAACAATCATAATTGGGCCGAGAGCACAAAGACCATGACAACCGGTCTGTACAATGGCAACTTCTTCGGTCAGGCCGTTCTTTTCAAGCTCAGCCTGTAATGTTTTCATAATCTCCTGGCATCCGGAGGAAGTACATCCGGTTCCGCCGCAGACTAACACATGAGAACGATACATTTGTTTTCCTCCTTATTTCATAACATTCTGAATGGTGTATTCAGAAATAACCTGGCCACGGATGAGGTGCTTTTCAACAACTTCCAGAGCCTTTTCCGGTGTCATCTTTACGTAAGTAACCTTTTCCTTACCAGGAGCGAGTACTTCAACGATTGGCTCGTACTGGCAAAGACCGATACAACCGGTTTGGGTTACGGTAACGCCTTCTAATTTCTTTTCTAAAACAGCATTGGAAAGAGCGGTAAGAACAGGTCTTGCACCGCTGGCAATACCAC
>JAZQJL010000197.1:0-2663 GCA_045541595.1 Lachnospiraceae bacterium
GCTTCTCATCGATGATGACAGAAGCATTCTTTATGGAAATATCCGGTTTCTCAGATACCTCCTCCAAGGTACCGTCATCCGGGATTCCGGAGCCAAACTCCATGAAGTTCTTCATTTTCTGCCCTGCCACAATCTGCTGCTGCATCTGGAACAGGGTATTGTTTATCTGCGTGATGTGGTCCATAATTTTCATTACATAGGCAGAGCAGGTGGCAATATAGCCTACCAGCATATAGCCTTTGATTACCAGTACCGCACCAATAGCAATGGTACCGATATAAGCAATCTGACGGATGGAATGAAAGACCACTTCAAACCCGGAGGATAACCAAATCTGGCTGATGTGACTGTCTTTTACCTTCTGATTGCTCTCGTCGAACTTGTTCTTTTCCAACGCTTCATTGGTAAAGGAACGGACCAGACGGACTGCCTCAATATTTTCCTGCACGGTTAAGTTCATGCGGCTGTCGCATTCACGGATTTTCCGGAAATTCTCCTTTGCTTTTTTACGAAACCGCATCAGGGCAACCGCCAGAAACGGCATCAGGGCCAGCGGAATCAAAATAAACCACAGGTTGATAGTAGACAGCAGGTAGGTGGTTAACCCAAGAACAAAGATACTGTCAATGATATTCGGAATCATACGACAGAACATTTCTTTAAACATGATGGTATCGCTGTTCACTATCTGTAACAGTTCCCCGGAGTTGTACGCTGAAATGGTCATACTGTCCAGCTCCATCAGCTTTTGAAAGGTTGCCATACGTAAATCGGTTTCCAGATTCAGACCCAGAAACTGGTTTATCACATTTTTGGAATAAATCAGAACGATACGCACGAGAATAAAGCCGCCATATACCAGGGCCACATGGAAGAACAGTTCAAAGGTCTGCACTCCTCCGAAGCTGCCATCCAGCAGAAAGGCAAAAATGCCGCCGGCACCATCCTTCATTTGCTCTCCCTTAATGATATAGTTTAACAGGATACCGGACAGCATTGGTATCATCAAATCCGCAACAATCGCCAAAAAGCCGATAATCTGCGCAAACACAGCCGCGGGCACGTTTCTCTTCCAATACTTAAACCCAAATTTTAATGTTTCCATAACATCCTCCTTTGTTGCCGGACGCCCTTTTTCGTGGGCGCACACGAAATTAGTCAAAATAAAAATATATTATAAGCTTTCTCCCTCTGTAAAGGTGTAGCTTGTTACGTAATCCCTGACCGTATCGTCCTTGTTGATTAACTGTAACAGTGCCGCAAATGCTTTTTTGCCCAAATCCTTGATTTCACAGTCCACCGAGCAAAGCCGCGGCGAAATAGAATCCAGAATCGGAATATTGTCAAATCCCATCAGCCCCACTTCTTCCGGCACGGAAACGCCGTGGCTTCTGAGCATATTCAGGATACGGATTGCCAGAGTATCATAACCGCAAAGGATTGCCGGTTTGCCGTCACCTTCCCGTAAAAACCGCTGTATCATGTCCCAGTCAAACGTAGGAAAAATGATAGGTTCTCCCAGCTTTTCCTGCCGGATGCCGTCCTCATAGCCAAACCTTCTCTGATTCAGGGAATAACGGTTGTTCTGATCGGCTTTCTCCATCCCGTATCCCAAATCCAGATACGCAATTCTGCCATATCCCTTTTCCACAATTTTATGTACCGCATTTTTCATAATCAGGCGGCCGTCCACGTCCACATGAATGAATTTGTCGGACAAGCGGTTATACACCGTTACAATCGGAATGTGCAGCTGAAGAAGCTCCTGCTCATACTCTTCTCCGTGGCCCAGCGGAATGATAATCAACCCTTCTACCTGTCTGCCGGCGAAATACTGGATTCCTTCCATTTCTTTTTCCCTGCTGCCATGGGTAAGAATCAGATTCAGATAATATCCGTTTTCGTATGCCATCCGCTCGATAGCCTCTACAAAGGAGCTGAAAAACGGATTTTCTAATCCCGCACAGACAACACCAATGGTCCTGGAGCTGCCTCTGGCCAGACATCTTGCCAGATGATTTGGACGATACCCCAGCTCTTTGGCCGTCTGCAAAATTTTATCTTTTGTTTCTTTTTTAATACCTTCTCTGCCGTTTAAGGCGCGGTCTACGGTTCCCTCGGAAACACCGCATGCCAGAGCAATATCTTTTATTGTTGCGGAAATAGTTCTCACCTCTTCCCCTTTCGTGGGCGCACACGAAAAATTTTCTTAAAGTATATATAACACTCTTTTTCGGAAAATGCAATCCTTTTCTCTACAAACTTTACGCTTTCCTGTCCTTTATTACAAATCCCAAAAAGAAGCCTGTACAACATCCTAAAAGATGAATTACCGCCGTACTGATTCGTAAAAAGTCTGATAGCACAAAATAGCACAAGAGAAATTGAGCTGCTCGCCGGGACTTATATTCACTCCATAGGTTTCTTTTCCGAATCTGCCAGTTAATAAACACTCCTAAGCACGCAAAAATTGCCGGAGAAGCGCCGTAGTTAACGCTGTTTGGCATAATAGTCAACATAACACTACCATTTCTTTAGAAAGGGAAAACTTATGCTCAGAAATAATTTTTTTGATCACAACGACAATTCATGCAACAGATGTCAGTTTCCCGCAAGATAGCGTAACAAGAATCAGCTCAGCTTATTCTTACGCTAAACGGAGC
>JAZQJL010000198.1:0-9665 GCA_045541595.1 Lachnospiraceae bacterium
CCACCTCTTCTTTAGAGAGAACGGCGATTCTTGCCTGCGCAAGACGTGTGGCAGATGCCCTCGGCACCGGAAGTCCGGTGGTGGAAAAGCTTGTACTCAGAGAGCGCAGATACGGTGATGTTCATCCTGTAAAAATTGTTCCGGTTTCTGTAGAAAATGCCTACAAAATTGATTTCTTAAAGGAAGCATGTCTGGCTGCCAAAGAGTATCATCAGGATGTTTCTCAGGTGACAGGCTCTTTCCTTGACGTGGATCATAATATTTTAATTGCCAATAGTGAAGGCTTGTTTGCCGAGGACCGTCAAATCCGCACCAGAACTTATGTCAGTGCAATTGCCAGCAAGAACGGAGAAAACCAGACTGGAAGCTGTTCTCCGGGTGCCAGAGTAGGTATGGAACTGTTTGATTTATTCCCACCAAAAGAAATTGGTGTGGAAGCGGCAAGACAGGCAATTACCATGATTAACGCAGGATATATAGATGCAGGTGTTATGCCGGTTGCAATTGAGAACGCCTTTGGCGGTGTTATTTTCCATGAAGCTTGCGGTCATGCCCTGGAGGCATCCTGTGTGGCTCTTGGTCAGTCGGTATTTGCAGGAAAGCTTGGACAGCAAATTGCAAATGAGAAAGTTACTGCCATTGATGACGGTACCATTCCAAACGGATGGGGCTCCATTAACTTCGATGATGAGGGTACGCCGTCCCACAGAAATGTGCTGATTGAAAACGGTATCTTAAAGTCCTATATGGTAGATAAATTAAACGGAAGACGTATGGGAATGGCTCCTACCGGAAATTCCCGTCGTCAGAGCTATGCATACGAACCGACCTCCCGTATGACCAATACCTTTATCGCTGCAGGCAATGACGAAGATAAGGATATTATCGCATCTATGGAATATGGTCTGTATGCAAAGAAGATGGGCGGTGGTTCCGTAAATCCACTGACCGGCCAGTTTAACTTTGCGGTTGATGAAGGATATATCGTAAGAAACGGTGAAATTAAAGAAGCAGTACGTGGTGCCAGCCTGATTGGTAAGGGCTCCGACATTCTGATGAACATTGACATGGTTGGTAAAAATTTAGAGCGTGGACAGGGTATGTGCGGAGCATCCTCCGGCAGCATTCCAACCGACGTTGGCCAGCCGCTGATTCGTGTATCATCCATTACAGTAGGAGGTCGCTAATATGAATTATCAGGAATTTAAGCAGGCAGTTATTGCAGCTGCTAATGAAAAGCAGGTAAAAGAATACGAGCTTTATTATAGTGAGTCTGCAGAAACACAGACAGAAATTTTCAAGGAAGAGGTAAAGGGCTTCAACACAAGTTCCAGCCTCGGTGTATGTTTAAAATGTCTAGTAAACGGTAAGATGGGTTATGCTTCCACAGAAGCATTATCTGAAGAAGAAGCAGTTTCTTTAGTAGAGCGTGCATTGGAGAATGCAAAATCCATCGAAAGTGAAGAGCAGGCATTTATTCACAAAAAAGGTGATACTTATGCTGTCCTCCAAAAAGAAGAAACAAAGTTACCGACAGCAGCTGAAACCATTGATTTTGCGCTGGATTTACAGAAGCAGTTGTATGCCACCGACAGCCGTGTGGTAGACGGAACCCAGGCTTATGCCGGTATGATAGAGAGTAAAACGGCGTTATATAATTCTAACGGCCTTGATTTGGAAGACAGTGCGGCATTTGCTTTTACCTATGGTATGGCTGTGGTAGCCGATGATGAAGAAATGTACGACGGTATGGAAGTTGCTTCCGGTAAATTTGCTTCTTTTGATGTAGAAAAGATTGCAAAGGAAGCAGTAAAGGATGCGGTTGATACCATTGGTGCAGAACCGGTGCCAAGCGGCAAGTATCCTGTTGTATTCTCCAATAAGGTAATGGCAAGCATGCTGTCTACCTATGCCTCCGTATTCTCGGCAGAGGCAGCCCAGAAAGGACTTTCCCTGTTAAAGGATAAAGAAGGCGAGCAGATTGCAGCTGATATCGTAACCTTAACCGATGATCCAATGAGAGAAGATGCTTTAGTAAAAGCAACCTTTGACGATGAAGGTGTGGCAACCTATAAGAAGAACGTTATTGAAGGTGGTAAGTTCCTGACCTTACTTCACAACTTAAAGACTGCGGCCGCAGCAGGTGTAAAGACCACCGGTAATGGCCACAAGGCATCCTATGCGTCTAACGTAGGTATTCGCCCGTACAGCTTCTATATCAATCCGGTAAAGGGTACATTAGAAGATCTGATGGCAGAGGCAGGCAATGGCATTTATGTAACTTCCGTGGAAGGTATGCATGCCGGTGCAAATCCAATCACCGGTGACTTCTCCCTGGCTGCTTCCGGTTTCTGCATTGAAGACGGTAAAAAGGGCAAGCCGGTAAAGAGTATTACCGTGTCCGGCAACTTCTTTACACTTCTGAAAGAGATTGCAAGTGTAGGTGAGGACCTAAAGTTTAATCCGTTTGCACTTGGTTCTTCCAGATGCGGATCGCCGTCTGTATTATTAAAAGAAATGACAATTGCGGGAAAGTAAATAAAAAAGGACAGCCTCTTGTAAGTTCCAACGGCGAGCTCAGTCACTTACAAGGGGCTGTCCTTTTTGGGCGCGAAAAAGTCCGGCATCGTCAAGCGATTCCGGACTTTAAAAAGTTTGTGTTTAGTGAAAACTCTTTACCCAGTTTACTAAGGACTCATGCCAGACGTTTTCAAAAACATCTTTTTTCATCTGTTCGGTAACCGGTCCGTTCTTTGCCATGCGTTCTATAATGGCAGCCTGGAGCTCTTCTATAGTCATTTCTTCGTATGGCTTGTTTGGAACGGTGACAGGGGCCGGAGCCGGTTGTGACTCCGCCACAGGAAGGACAGTTTCCTGTACCGTTTCGCTAATTGTTTCTTCTGCGATTTCCTGTAATGGTTCTGCAGTTTCTTCCTGCGCCACATATTCTGCTTTCCTTGTTACAACCGGTTCTAAAACCACTTCCGTTACTTCCTTTGCCTCTCCTGCCGGAATCCAGATTTCACCGGAACAGGTTTTTAAGGTAACGGTAAGGGTGCCGTTGTTTGCAGAAAACCTTGTGCCGGATAATGCACCTACATATTCTGCAAAATTGCCTGCGGAAACGGTAAACGTAGCTTCCTGATTGGCATTATTCACCGTTACAATAACGGACTGTCCATTATAATTTCTTGCAAACGCGTACTGGCAGTTAGTTAAAAGCAATTCTTTGTAATCACCGTAGGACAAGGCAGGTGTATTCTGACGAAGCTTGCCAAGTGCGGTGATGAGACGAGTCTGCGGATTTTCTGCCGGTGCATTTGGGAAGTTAGATAACTGCAGAGCCGGGCGCAGGGAGTCGTCGGAATAACGCTCCTTTTTGCCTTCGATGCCGAATTCCGAACCATAGTAGACGGACGGAATACCAGGCAAAGTGTACAGTAAAATGTGTACCGGTGGGAAATGGTTTTTGTTGATAAGTTTGGAGTAAATACGCTCCACGTCGTGATTGTCAACAAAGTTGTAGAGTTTGAGGCCCCCCATATCATTTAAACGCTTTACCGTGTGAGCAATTTCAAAGTAGTTGTAGTCGTTGTGACCGGAATACAGTGCCTTGTGCAGGTGATAATTGGTAACGGAGTGCAGAGTGTTTTCGTTAGCCCAACGGTTGTAGTCACCGTGGATAACTTCACCCATGAGCCAGAAGTCAGGCTTTACTTCGTTTGCAACCCGGCGCATGCACTGCATGTAATTAAAATCCAGAACATCGGCGGCATCCAGACGGATTCCGTCAATATCAAATTCGGAAACCCAGAAGCGGATAACATCACAAATGTAATTTTGAACTTCCGGATTGTGTTGATTCAGTTTTACCAGCAGGTTGTAGCCGCCCCAGTTCTCGTAGGAAAAACCATCGTTATATTCGGTATTGCCCCAAAAGTTTACATTGCAATACCAGTCTTTATAGCGGGAATTTTCCCGGTTTGCCTGAATGTCTTTAAAGGCAAAGAAATCTCTGCCGGTGTGGTTGAATACACCGTCTAAAATAACCCGGATGCCCTGTGCATGGCATTCTGCCACGAAGTTTGTCAGGTCTTCGTTGGTGCCGAGACGGCTGTCCAGTTTTTTATAATCGGTGGTTTCATAGCCATGTCCCACGGACTCAAAGAGGGGACCGATGTAAAGTGCGTTGCAACCAATGGATTTGATGTGGGAAATCCATGGAAGCAGGGTGTTTAAGCGATGCTCCGGTGCTCCGTAAGAATTTTGCTTTGGAGCTCCCGTGAGTCCAAGCGGATAAATATGATAAAATATTGCCTCGTCATACCAAGCCATAAATGAAGTCTCCTTGTTGTCGTTTTATACCTGTCTGTAATAACTCAAGAAATCTTTTAGTTTGCCCATGGCATCTTCCAGTACTTCCACTCTCGGTAAATATACCACACGGAAATGATCCGGTTCCGACCAGTTAAAGCCGCGACCATTGATAAGAAGCAGCTTTTTGTCACGGAGTAAATCCAGTGCGAATTTTTCGTCGTTGGTAATATTGAACTTTTTCACATCAATCTTAGGGAAAATATAAAAGGCAGCCTTAGGCTTTACTGCAGTAATGCCCGGGATGTCGTTTAATGCCTTGTAAACGTATTCGCGCTGTTCATAGACACGTCCCCCCGGAACAATATAGTTTTTAACGCTCTGATAACCCCACAGGGCAGTCTGTACGATGGACTGGGCCGGAACGTTGGAGCAAAGACGCATGTTGGAGAGCATGTTAAGTCCTTGAATGTAGTCTCTGGCAACATTCTTATTGCCGCTTAAAATCATCCAGCCGATACGGAAGCCTGCAATCATGTGGGACTTGGACAAACCGCTGAAGGTCACACAGAACAGGTCCGGAGCCAGGGAAGCAATGGAGATGTGTTCTAATTCATCCATGACCAGACGGTCATAGATTTCATCGGAGAAAATCATTAACTGATGTTCTCTTGCGATGGCAACAATCTGCTCTAAAATTTCCTTCGGATACAGGGCACCGGTAGGATTGTTCGGATTGATAATAACGATAGCCTTGGTGCGGCTGGTTACTTTCTTTTTAATGTCGTTGATATCAGGATTCCATTCGGACTGTTCATCACAAATGTAGTGAACTGCCTTACCGCCGGCCAGTGTAACACAGGCGGTCCATAACGGATAATCAGGAGAAGGAATCAGCACTTCGTCGCCGTCGTCCAACAGGGCGGACATGCTGAGGTTAATAAGTTCGCTGACGCCGTTGCCGGTGTAAATGTCATCCATGGTAACGTTCGGAATGTTTTTAATCTGTGCGTACTGCATGATTGCCTTTCTGGCAGCAAAGAGTCCTTTGGAGTCAGAGTAACCCTCGCAATCGGTTAACTGTCTGCGCATGTCGTAAATAACTTCGTCCGGGGTGCGGAATCCGAATGGTGCAGGATTACCGATGTTGAGTTTCAGTACCTGGGTACCTTCGTGCTCCATTCTTGCAGCTTCTTCTACCACAGGACCGCGTACGTCATATAATACATTTTCTAATTTTGTGGACTTTTTGAACTCTCTCATGATGTTACCTTCTTTCTTACTGTCTTGTTTCACTGTGTGAGTTTCTATTATTGTATTGTTGCTTTCTTTTCCTAATAACCAGTCAGCTTCCACCTCTAAAACGTTTGCCAGGAAGTTTAATATTTCCTTGCGGGGAACGGTTTTGCCGGAAACGTACTGGCTGATGTGGCTTTTGCCTAATTTAATACCTGTTTCATCTGCCAGACGGACCAAATCAACTTGCTTAATTTTCTTTTTCTGCAATAATTCATTCAGACGGGTTGCGAAAATTGAACTTTCCACAAAAAACACTCCTTTCCATTAGGATTTATGAAAATAATTATACACAATACATAGAGAAAGTTCAATACTAAAATCGCAGGATTTTATGAAAGTTCAATTCTGCGCAGAGGGTTGTGAAAAAAGTTCAATTCAACCTTCTCCTTGACGTTCATAAAAAACCGTGATAAACTAACTCTTTAGTGCAAACAGAAGTGAGGAAAAAATAGTTTATGAGATTTGATGAAATGGAACTTATGGCACCGATTTTACGTGCCGTACAGGAGATGGGATTTGAAGAAATGACACCGATTCAGGCAGAAGCCATTCCGGTGGTTATGACAGGAAGAGATATTATCGGTCAGGCTCAGACAGGAACGGGAAAAACCGCAGCCTTTGGTATCCCGATGTTACAGAGGGTAAATCCAAAGAGCAGGGCGTTGCAGGCATTAGTTTTATGTCCGACCAGAGAACTGGCCATTCAGGTAGCGGAAGAAATCAGAAAGCTGGCAAAATTCCTGCATGGAATTAAGGTGCTGCCAATCTATGGCGGACAGGACATTTCCAAGCAGATCCGTTCTTTAAAGGGTGGTGTGCAGATTGTCATCGGTACGCCGGGACGTGTTATGGACCACATGCGTCGTCACACCCTGAAAATGGATCAGGTAAAGATGATTATTTTAGATGAAGCGGATGAAATGTTAAACATGGGATTCCGTGAGGATATTGAAACAATTTTGGAGGATTTGCCGGAAGAACGGCAGACCTTACTGTTTTCCGCCACCATGCCAAAACCGATTATGGAAATTGTGGGCACCTATCAGAAGGATGCGGCCCTGGTTAAGGTGGTAAAAAAAGAACTGACCGTGCCAAAAATTGAACAGTATTATTATGAGGTAAGACCGAATACCAAGCTGGAGGTGCTTTGCCGTCTGTTAGACATGTACGATCCAAAGCTTTCCCTGGTGTTCTGTAATACCAAAAAACAGGTGGATGAACTGGTTTCTGCCCTGCAGTTGCGCGGCTATTTTGCAGAAGCTCTTCATGGTGATTTAAAACAGGTACAGAGAGACCGGGTTATGGAAACCTTCCGAAGCGGAAAGACCGATATTTTAGTGGCAACGGATGTAGCTGCCCGCGGCATTGACGTGGACGATGTGGAAGCGGTATTCAATTACGATATTCCGCAGGATGATGAATATTATGTGCATCGTATCGGAAGAACCGGCCGTGCCGGAAGAACCGGTCGGGCATTCAGCTTTGTAGTTGGAAGAGAAATTTACAAATTAAAAGATATTATGCGGTTTTGCAAGACCAAAGTACACCTGCAGCCGATTCCGTCCTTAAATGATGTCAGCGCCATTAAGGCAGAAAAAATTATGGACCGTGTCATTGAAGTGATAGAAAATAATGAACTGGAAGAGATGATTCGCATTATTGAAGATAAAGTCAATGAATATGATATTTCTTCCCTGGAAGTGGCAGCAGCCTTCTTAAAGATGCAGATGGGTGACTCCGATACTTCCCTGGAGCAGCAGGCAGGTATGGAATTTGGTGATACCGGTGCAGAAGCCGGAATGGTACGACTTTTCATCAACTTAGGTAAAAAACAGAAAGTACGTCCGGGAGATATTTTAGGAGCGATTGCCGGAGAAACCGGTATGCCGGGCAAGTTAATCGGCAGTATCGATATGTATGACAAATATACGTTTGTTGAAGTCCCGAGAGAATATGCGGCAGAAGTGATTCAGGTGATGAAAAATGCCAAAATCAAGGGTAAGAGCATTAACGTGGAGCCGGCGAACAAGAAATAACCATAGAGAAATGGCAAGATACGGAAGGAGAAATTTATCATGTTAGAACGTGTGAAGAAACTGTTTCAGGCAACGGACATGACCGTTGGTGAGCCGTGGAAGCAGATTGTAATGTTTACGTTGCCGATGCTCATCGGTAATATCGCACAGCAGTTATACAGTACGGTGGACAGTATCGTGGTTGGTAAGTATGTTGGCGACAATGCTTTGTCTGCTGTCGGAAGCTCAGCACCGATTTTGAACCTGTTACTGGTATTGTTTGTTGGTATCAGTATGGGTGCCGGAATTTTGGTTTCCCAGTATTTTGGTGCTAAACAGAGAGAGGAGCTTTCCTATACCATCGGTAACTGTATTACACTGACTGCCATTGCTTCCCTGATTATTATGGTACTGGCGGTATTTGTTACAAGACCGTTACTGGAATTGCTAAAAACTCCGGAAAGCATTATCGACTGGTGTACCTCTTATCTGCTGATACTGCTGGTAGGTTGTGTGGGCAGTGCATATTATAATATTTTAGGCGGAATACTCAGGGGGCTGGGAGACGCTTTTTCCTCCCTTTTATACTTGTTGGTAGCAACCGTCATTAACATTGTTCTGGATATTTTGTTTGTAGCACAGTTTGACATGGGAGTTGCCGGTGTCGCATGGGCGACCATTATTGCCCAGGCAATATCCGCGTTGCTTTGCTATCGTCGTCTCACCAGAATGATGGAATACTTTGATATGAAGCCTCACTATATGAAGCTGAATAAGAAGTTTTCCCTTGGCGTTATTAAGCTGGGTGTGCCCTCCGGTTTAACCCAGGCCATCTTTTCCATGGCCATGATTGTGGTGCAGTCCTTAACCAACAGTTTTGGTGAAATGTTCATTGCAGCCAATGTAATTGTTATGCGTGTGGATGGGTTCGCCATGCTGCCGAACTTTTCTTTCGGTACGGCCATGACCACATATGCAGGACAGAATGTAGGTGCCGGAAAATATGACCGTGTGGTAAAGGGGGCAAAGCAGGGAACACTTGTGGCTGTGTTGACCTCCTCTGTTATGACCGGGCTGATTCTGTTATTTGGCAAACAGCTCATGGGAATCTTCACCGATACAAAGGAACTGGTAGACTTAAGCCGCAACATGATGGGAATTATTGCCATCGGTTACATTGCCATGGCGGTAACCCAGAGCCTGTCCGGTGTGATGCGTGGTGCCGGAGATACATTAACTCCGATGTGGATTTCCCTGGTAACTACGGTATTAATTCGTGTGCCGGTGGCATATACCATTGCACATCTGACCAAGAGCGCCGAACTTCCGAACGGCGACCAGAGATGTATTTTCTATTCTTTGCTTGCATCCTGGGTACTGGGTGCTGTGTTCACGGCAATTTTTTATGCGAGAGGCAAGTGGAAAAAGATTGCCTTTGGCGAAAAGATGACAGAATTATAATTATTAAAAGTCCCGGTTTTGCCGGGACTTTTTCTTTGCCATGACAGGGGAATAGTGGTATAATATACATATTATGTGCAAAAGAAGGAAACAGTTATGGTAGCCTGGGGAAAAGAAAATGTCATATTGGTAAAGCCGGATGAATCTTTTGCGGAAGAAATTAAGTCCTACCGGGAGGAAATGTTGTTAGCCGGCAGCTCCATGGACGGAACAGGAGCATTGCGCCGTATGGAGGACCCAATCCAATGGCTTCGCCATAACAAGCTGATGGAACATCCGGAAACCGTACCGGAAAATAAAGTTCCCGCCACCCAGTTTGTGCTGACGGATCCGGATACAAAAAGAATTTACGGTATGCTTCAGGTGCGTCACGAATTAAATGAGTATCTTCGGAAATTTGCCGGTCATATCGGATACTCGGTACGCCCCACGGAGCGTAGGAAAGGCTATGCAAAGAAAATGCTTAGGCAGGCTCTTATCATATGTAAAAAACAGTGGGGCATGGAACGGGTTATGGTGTCCTGTCTGGTGGAAAACGAGGCCAGCCGGAGAACCATCCTTTCCTGCGGCGGCGAA
>JAZQJL010000199.1:0-6248 GCA_045541595.1 Lachnospiraceae bacterium
TCTACACCAATACCGACGCCGACAGCAACGCCGGAGCCGACGGCAACCTCTACACCAATGCCAACGCCGCCAGCAACGCCGGAACCAACGACCACCGCTACACCGTCGCCAACGCCGACAGCAACGCCGGAACCAACGGCCACCTCTACACCAATTCCGACGCCGACAGCAACGCCGGAACCGACGGCAACATCTACACCAATGCCGACATCGACTCCAACGCCGACTCCGGAAGTGACAGCGTATGATCTGACCTACGACTTTAATGACTTGAGTTATTATACTTCTTACGGAACCGATTATATGGTATCGGAAGACGGGTCAATATATCTTCAATATGAGAAATTGTATATGGAAATCAAGCTTTGTCTTCCGGAACCGGTGAACATAGAACGCTGTACCGGTGTTACTGTGAAGATGAAGAGCGAAGCAGGAAACCTGGCGGTAAAGCTTTATGATAATAACTTTAAAGAGGTTTATGTCAGATATGACGGAAAAACCTCGGGGGTGACAAATCATGTGCTTTCGCCATCCCTGACCGGAGAAGTGGCGGGCATCGGCTTAATGGCATGTAGTGAGCTGGAGGATTATTCTAAGTTTGTGGCTACGGTGTATTCCGTTACCTTCCATATGGAGGGCGGCTCCGGAGAGGACACTCCTTCTTCGGCAGATACGCCTGTGGCAACAGAAAAAGATGGTGCACTGGTGAACGCTGCCAGGCAGCATGGGTTCAGCTTCGGTATAGTCATGGGAAAAGACGATTTGTATAACAATGCCTATAAGGATTTACTGGCAACGGAGTGTACCTGCGTAAGCTTTGGCAATGAAATGAAAGCGTATTCTCTTTTAAATCAGTATGCTTCCAAACAAAACGCGGACGGTATGCCGGTAATGAATTACAGCACGGCAGACCGGATGGTACAATTTGCGATGGCACAGGGAGTAAAAATCCGTGGTCATGTGCTGGTTTGGGATGCGTACATGTGTGACTGGTTCTTCCGGGAAGGCTACCAAAGCGACGGTGCCTATGTAGACCGGGAAACCATGTTAAAACGTCTGGAATATTATATTGATGAGGTGATTACCTACTTTGAGGAAAAATATCCGGGAACGGTTTACTGCTGGGATGTGGTGAATGAAGCCGTGGGGGACGGTTCCTCCGATTATGATCTTTTGGATAAGCGTCACGTCCGTATGTACCGGAACGGAAGCGACAATCTGTTTTATAAAATTATCGGCGATGATTACGTAGAGCTTTCTTTCCTGTATGCAAAGAATACGGTGGAAAAGCTGAAGGCGCAGAATCCGGAGGTGGAGATTGCCTTATTCTATAACGACTATAACACCTTTTATGATGCAAAGCGGGATGCGATATGTGAACTGGTAAAGAGCATTAACACATATGCCAAAGATGAAACCGGGGCATACCGGATACTTTGTGACGGTGTTGGTATGCAGAGCTACATCGGAGGCTATGGCCAGCAGGCAGGCTGCATGAATTATGCGGATATTTCCAGAATCAAGAATGCCGTTATAAAATATCATTCCCTTGGTGTGGATGTTCACATTACAGAAATGGCAGTCCGCAATTATGATAAGTCAGCGGCAGACCAACACGCGGAATTTTATGGGGAATTGTGGAGCGCCTATGCGGAGCTGAATGCAAAGGAGCCAATGATTTCCAACATCACCGTATGGGGATATCGCGACAACCCATCCCTTTCTACATCAGATTACAGCTATAAAATGAACGGTCCGTACTGCGGCTTGTTTGATGAAACTTATGAAAAGAAAGAATCCTATTATAAAGCAGTGGAAGCACTGAAATAATAAAAAGCAGAAATCCTTTGGGTTTCTGCTTTTTCATTACTTTGCCTGTTTCACTTTCATAATGGTTATGGTACCAATTACCAACGGGATAAAAAAGATCAGCAGGAAAACCGGGAACAGCCAAAGGCCGAAAATCTGGGCAATGATACCGCAAACCGCCGGAACACCGGTGGCGCCGATATAGGCAAATACCTGCTCCGTGCCCATGACAGCCTCGGCATTTTCTTCGCCAAAGTTACTTGGAGTTAAGTAGCTGAAATTCGGATATAGCGGTCCGTTGCCAAGGCCCACCAGGAACAGGCCCAGAGCAGAGAATACCGTTGGTAGCGGCAACAGTAAAATCAGCATGGCAGCAGCCATTACATATTCACCGATTTTAACGATTCTCCAGCAGCTCCATTTGGTTGCCAGGAGACCGGAGAAAAAACGGCCCAGGGTAATTCCTAAGTAGTAAAACACCACCATTCCGGCGGCTTTATCAACAGGGAGTCCCTTATATTCTACCAGGAAGGTACTGCCCCAGCTGCCGCAGATAAATTCAATGGCGCAGGAGCAAAGGAAAATGCACCAGACGGATTTGATGCCCGGGAGCTGTAAAATTTCTTTGAAGGTAAGTACCTTTGGCTTTCTTTCTTCTTGGTTTTGTGCTTTTCCATGGGCTTTGCGCCATACCGGCAGAGTAAATATAACGGTGAGGCTGATTGCAAGCTGAATAAAAAAAGCAATGCGGTAGCCACCCCTCCAGCCGGTTTCACCGCTGATAACCAGAGAAAGTATGTATGGGCTGATGGTAACGCCAACACCGTAGCAGCTATGCAAAAAGCTCATCTGGGTGGCGGAATAATGCAGGGAAACGTAAGCGTTCAGCGCGTTGTCAATAGCACCGCCGCCAAGGCCCAGCGGAATGGCCAGTAAAATCAGCATGAGGAAGTTGTCTGCAAAGGAATAGCCAAGCAGGGTGGCTGCAGTCAGTGCGGTGCAAAAGGCTGTTACCTTGTTGGTGCCGAATTTTCTGATTAACCGTACGCTGAACAAACTGGAAAAGGTGGTGCACAGACTGCAAAGCACGGTAATGACACTGCCGTAAGAAAGAGGCAGATGAAATTCGTTATAAATAGCAGGCCAGGCGGTGCCAAACAAAGAGTCCGGAATGCCGAGGCCGATAAAGGCAAGATATATGATAATGAGCAATAAGGTTGCCATGTTATTAATCCCCCTGATAGCCATAAAAATAATTCAATAAGGGATTATAACACTGTTTTGAAAAAATGCAAGACTAAGTTGGTGCGTTCGGACAAAAAAAGGAACCGGCAGGTGCCGATTCCTTTTTACTGTTGTTACGGGGTGTAGGTTCTTTTCATTGCGATTACTTTGCCGTTCTCAATTACAATAGTGGTATTGTCCGGTACGAAGCAGTAGAAGATGCCTGCTTCGTCGGTGAGGAAATCGCCGGAAGAGTAAGTAATTTCGCCCTTATCAAGATCCATTTTATCTGTAAAGATAAAGTCTGCGGAAACCGGAAGAGTTGCTTCTCCAAGCTCGTAATATGTCTTTACATCACTGTAGCCGGTTTCAAAATAAACGGTACTTTCGTTGGTGATAAGTTCGTAGCCACCTGCGTCCAGACCGCCGTTAATTTGCACGGCACCGGATTCGGTGCGAACCAGAGAAGTAACCGGAACCTCTTTCCCACGAAGGATGATGGTATCACCTTCGGCGAGCAGTGCGATATCAACCATATCGTATAAATCGTAGGTGTATACCTTGACCTTTAACTGCATGGCGCCATTGCCATCTACATAAACATCGCCCTTGTTAAAGGAAACTGCCACGGAGCAGTTATCCAGGTTGTTCATGTCGATGGTGACAGGCAGCGGAGCTACGGTTTTTGCCGCCGGAGCTGCGGTAGATTCAACAGTTGGTTCAGCCTCCTTTGTTGGTGCAGGGGTATCCGTTCCTGCATTCACGTTTTCTGCAGCGCCACAAGCAGTCAGGTCGCAAAGCATTGTTGCTGTAAGTAAAAGTGCAAATAATTTTTTCTTCATCATAAGGTAGTCCTCCTTTTTGAATATTTGACGTATTTCCCTTGTCATTAATATAGACGGCGGCCGTGTCAAAACCGTTGCACAAATTTTACAAAATAATAAAAATGAAAAGGCCGCCCCGGTTTGGAGCGGCCTATGCATATGGGTTAGCCCATAATTACTTCAACATCGTATGTTGTTTTGCCCTTCTTATAAGGAATAACGGTGGTGCCTGTTAACTCTTCGCCATCAACGATGAGCTTCTTCACACCCTTTTCCACGTTGTCCGGGTTAGTTACCTTGATGTTGTACATCGCATCACGGTAGCGTCTTGTTAAGGTGAAGTCGCCAAAACCGGTTGGTACGCATGGGTCAACGGAAAGACCGTTGTGGGTTGGATAAACACCTAAGATGTACTGGGAGATGTTTACGAAGGTCCATGCTGCGGTACCGGTTAACCAGCTGTTCTTTGCCTCGCCGTGGAACTTGGCGTCTGCGCCGGCAATCATCTGGGAATATACATAAGGCTCGGTGCGGTGGATTTCGCTGATTTCTTCAACGTATGCCGGACAGGTCTTCTTGTAAATTTCGAAAGCTCTGTCGCCGCGGCCGATTACGGTTTCCGCGATGGAAACCCAAGGGTTGTTGTGGCAGAAAATACCTGCGTTTTCCTTGTATCCAGGCGGATAGGAGGAAACTTCACCGAGCTCTAAGTGGTACTTGGTGTAAGCAGGCTGTAAAATCATGATACCGTACTTAGTATCCAGCTTTTCTTTTACGGAGTCGAGGGCCTTCTTTGCGTGACCTTCTTCTACGCCGACGCCGGCAAGAACACAGAAGCCCTGTGGCTCGATGAAAATCTGGCCTTCTTCGCATTCCTTGGAACCAACCTTGTGGCTGTAAGCGTCGTAAGCACGAACGAACCAGTCGCCGTCCCAGCCGTCCTTCAGGATAGCGTCGTACATCTTCTTTACTTCGCATCGTGCGTAAGCAGCTTCTTTTTCGTCGCCCATAAGCTCGCAAAGCTGTGCGTATTCTTCACCGTACTTAACGAACATACCTGCAATGAAAACGGATTCTGCTACCGGACCTTCACTTGGACCAAAGGTCTGGAAGGATTCACCCGGATGCTCGGAGAAGCAGTTTAAGTTTAAGCAGTCGTTCCAGTCGGCACGACCGATGAGCGGCAGGTTGTGAGGTCCCTTGTGATTTACGATGAAATCGAAGGATCTCTTTAAGTGATTCAGCAGCGGAGTTGCCTTCTGCCAATCGTTATCAAACGGAACATTCTCCTTTAAGATGGAGGTGTCGCCGGTTTCTCTTACATATGCACTGGTGCCGGCAATGAGCCATAACGGGTCATCGTTGAAGCCACCGCCGATGTCTGCGTTACCCTTCTTGGTCAGTGGCTGATACTGATGATATGCGCTGCCGTCTTCAAACTGTGTGGAAGCAATATCGATGATACGCTCTCTTGCACGGTCCGGAATCAGGTGAACGAAACCGAGTAAGTCCTGGCAGGAGTCTCTGAAGCCCATACCACGGCCGATACCGGACTCGTAGTAGGAAGCGGAACGGGACATGTTGAAGGTAACCATACACTGATACTGGTTCCAGATATTTACCATTCTGTTTACCTTGTCGTCCTTGGAGGTAACGGTGTAGCGGGAAAGAAGCTCTTCCCAGTAAGCCTTAAGCTCAGCAAGGGCTACATCTACGTCTGCATCTGTCTGATACTTTGCAAGAAGCTGTTCTGCAGGCTTCTTGTTGATGACATTGTGGGACTCCCACTTTTCTTCCTGTGGATTTTCGATATAAGCAAGTACGAAAACAAAGGTCTTTGTTTCGCCCGGCTGTAATGTTACGTTAATCTGGTGGGAAGCAATCGGAGACCAACCGCTGGCAACAGTGTTCTTTGCCTTGCCTGTCTCTACAACTTCCGGATGGTCTACGCCGTTGTACATACCTAAGAAATCATCACGGATGGTGTCGTAACCGTCAATCGGATGGTTTACGGAGAACAATGCGTAGTGGTTTCTTCTTTCGCGGTACTCGGTCTTGTGGTAGATGGTGGAGCCTTTGATTTCCACTTCACCACAGCTAAGTAAACGCTGGAAGTTCTTCATATCATCGTCTGCGTTCCAAAGACACCATTCCACATAGGAGAACAGCGAAACTTCCTTGGCTGCGTCAGAATTGTTGGTTAATGTAACCTGGTTGATTTCGCAGTTGTCGCTCTTTGGTACAAATGCGAGAACAGATGCGGTTAAACCGTTCTTTGCGGATGTGAAACGGCTGTAGCCGATACCGTGGCGGCACTCGTAGGAGTCAAGAGCAGTCTTGGTTGGCTGCCAGCCCGGATTCCAGATAGAATCGCCGTCTTTTATGTAATAG
>JAZQJL010000200.1:0-10201 GCA_045541595.1 Lachnospiraceae bacterium
GCTAAACTTAATTACATAAGGAATGACTTTTTGGGCCGCCGCATCTTTTGATGCAGCGGCCTTTCTACGTACTTTTGATACTTTTATCTCCGGCACCTCCCACCGGAATTCTTTTTCTTGCATTCTCCCGACTTAAGCCACTTTCCGCGGTGGCTTGCCAAGTCAGTCGGAACTTTCATTTGATTAATGGCTGCTCACACCGGTTTACCATAACTCGCAGCCAAAAGGGCGGGGAAGAAACCAATGCAAAAAAGTAGAGGGAGCCGCTACCAAAAGCATTAGTAATATACTTTTGATGGTGGCTCCCTCTTACGCATTTAGGGAAAGAATTATGAAAAAATACTTACTCTAAAGTAACAACGCACTCACTGCCGGCCTCAAAGGAAACCAATGTACCCTTCTCGGACTGGGTAAGCTTTCCAGCACCGCTTACACTGCAGGCAGTCTCTCCGACAAGAAGTACAGAGAAAGGCTTCTTTGCATCAGACTTGATGGTAACTTCCTTGCCGTTCTTTGTGACAGAAGCGGTAAACTGAAGATTTGCCTTCATGTCATAGATGCTTGTGGTAGCAGCAACACCCTCAACCAGAGCATAAGCCTTTAAGGTTACACCGACAGCAAAATCATAGTCAGGCTTGTTAGCAGCATCGTTCATGGCAATGATGCTGTTTTCTTTTACAAAGAGAGGAATCTCAAGGTATGGGCAGGTTTCTGTATACCAGGAGCCGCCTTCCTTTTTCTCGCCGGTGAAGTAGTTGGTCCAGGTGCCCTTTGGCAGGTAGTATTCTGCGGTACTTTCTTCGTTGAAGATTGGAGCAACTAAGAGGGAATCACCTAACATGTACTGCTTATCAAGATAAGCACAGTTTTTGTCCTCCGTAAATTCTAACACCATGCTGCGCATCATCGGAACACCTGTCTTGGAGGTTTCGATGGCATTGCGGTACAGGTAAGGCATCAGGGCTGCCTTAAGGGAAGTGAAAGCACGTACTACATCAACTGCCTCCTCGTCATATGCCCATGGCACACGGTAGGAAGAAGAACCGTGAAGACGGGAGTGGGTGGAAAGTAAGCCAAAGGCTGCCCATCTCTTATATACGTCTGCGGTGGAGGTGCTTTCGAAACCGCCGATGTCGTGGCTCCAGAAACCAAAGCCTGAGGAGGTTAAGGAAAGACCGCCGCGGAGAGATTCTTCCATGGATTCGTAATCGGACCAGCAGTCGCCGCCCCAGTGAACCGGGAACTTCTGGCCGCCGACGGTTGCGGAACGGGCAAATAGAATTGCCTCGCCCTTGCCACGCTTTCTCTCTAATAAATCATAAACACACTTGTTATACAGGTAGGTGTAGTAATTATGCATCTTCTTTGGATCGGAACCGTCGAAGTAAACCACATCCGTAGGAATTCTTTCACCGAAGTCTGTCTTGAAACAGTCAACGCCCATATCCATAAGAATTTCCAGCTTATCCTGGAACCACTTGCAGGCTGCAGGATTGGTAAAGTCAACCAATGCCATACCCGGCTGCCACATATCCCACTGCCATATGTCGCCGTTCGGACGCTTTACAAAATAGCCGTTTTCTACGCCTTCTGCAAACATAGCGGATTCCTGACCGATGTAAGAGTTAATCCAAACACAGATATTTAAGCCCTTGGCTTTGATACGCTTTAACATGCCCTCCGGATCCGGGAATACTCTGTCATCCCACAGGAAATCGGACCAATGGAACTCTTTCATCCAGAAGCAGTCAAAGTGGAAGGTTCTAAGGTTGATACCACGGTCTAACATGCCGTTAACAAAGCTCATAACAGTTTCTTCATCATAGTTGGTGGTAAAGGAGGTGGAAAGCCATAAACCGAAGGTCCAAGCTGCCGGAAGGGATGGCTTGCCGGTAAGGTCGGTATAACGGGTAAGAACTTCCTTCATGGACGGACCGTTGATTAAGAAGTAGTCCAGGTAGCCGCCTTCTACGGAAAATTCAGCCTTGGTTACCATTTCGGTACCGATTTCAAAGGAAACCTTTTCCGGGTGGTTTACGAATACACCGTAGCCCTTGTTGGAAATATAAAACGGAATATTTTTGTAGGATTGTTCGGTGCTGGTGCCGCCGTCTTCGTTCCAGATGTCAATGCTCTGACCGTTCTTTACAAACGGAGTGAAGCGTTCGCCGAGACCGTAAATCAGTTCTCCGACCCCAAGACTTAACTGCTGGCGCATGTAGGCATTTTCGTAGTCGCCCTTGTCATAAGCAAGACCGGTCCAGGCCGTCTTCATGAGTGCCAGGTCCTTGCGGCCGCTCTTGGTAATGACTTTGCCGTTCCGCTTGTAGGTCATGCTCCATGGATTCTTTGTGATTTCCAAGGAGAGGGAACCGCTTTTTACAATGATGAGATCATCGGTTTCTTCAGCCGTCATCGGAGAATTCTCGGCAATGTTTAATTCGAATTCCGGGGATTTCTTTTGCTGACCTAAGTGATGCCAGGTCTGTACCCGGATAATATCCTCTGCCGGAGAGGTAAGTACTACGGTTAAGTTAATGCTGCCGAGAGTATCGCCGCGGTGATTGATAAACACGGTTGGTGCGCAGATAGTTACCTTGCCCGGTTCGATTTTTGTGTAATATGCCTGCTTTGGATCAAAGCATTCGCAGTGCTCCTTTTGGAGCCAGCATCCGTTACTGAATTTCATAGAATTAAAGTCCTTTCTTTGGAAAATTTGCGGTTCCGCAGGAACGCAGGATACCGCAGTTTGGCATTATTATAATGGCAAATGATAAAAAAACATACCGTCCTTTTTTGAAACATGTTACGCTACTTTTTATTCTTTTTTTACTTGGTTCGGATGGGAAGCTGTTGTGCAGGATTCACAAAAAAGGCGATGTATTTTCTACTTGCAGGAGAGGGCGGGAGAGGTGTATCATATAGGTGTTTCCCAAAACAAGTGACAGCGTAGGTATTGGCTATGTTGATGGCACAACATAGAAGGCTTTATATGTGTGTAAACGGAGGAATTGTATTGTTAGGTGTAAATGATTTAAAAGCAATAGAACAATTACTTGACAAGAAGTTCGAACCTGTTATTGAATGTTTTGAAACGGTAGATAAGCGTTTTGAAGCAATTGATGACCGTTTTACTAAACTGGAGAAAAAATTTATCAAAGAAATGGATAAGAGAATTCGGGCATCTGAGAATCTTTTGCTGGAGACAATGGATCAGGACAGAAAAATTTTGGAAGCACGTATGGATCAGCTGGATGGCCGCATTGATCAGCTGGAACAGCATACCAAAATTGTAAAGCATGACGAAGATATGACAGAACTGATTTTGCAGAAAATTGATGGTCTGCAAAGTGAAGTGGAAGAAATTAAAATAAAAATTGCCTAAAAATGAAAGACCGGACTTGCCCGGTCTTTCATTTTAAAAGCGCATATGGGGGGAATTATGAAGCTGTTTTTATATCGTCTCTTTCAATGTACATGGGGGATTCCACAGACGATTCTTGGATTGCTGGAATTTATAAAGCACTGGAAAGAACCGCACTACATATATCATGGTGCTATTGTAACTGAGTGCTCAAAAAATTTGAACGTTTCTTTAGGATTATTTATATTTATCACGGCAGAAGCAAATAATGCCAAAAACGAACAATTGAAAAAAATTCTTATCCATGAATATGGTCATACGATTCAGTCCTTAATTTTGGGACCGTTATACCTGATTGTCATCGGCATACCATCCTGGTTGTGGTGTAATGTATCATATTTTAGGAAACTGAGAAAACAGAAAAATATTTCGTATCATTCTTTTTATACCGAAAAATGGGCAAACCGGCTGAGTGAAAAAGTACTGCATTAAATGTACAGCTTTCGCCATGGTAACACGAATTCAAGTGCGTCACATTTGATAAATAAGATTGCTAGGAGGATAATAAAAATGAAATATACCAACCCGATTATCTCCGGTTTTAATCCGGATCCGAGTGTCTGCCGCGTAGGCAAAGATTTTTATCTTGTAAACAGCACTTTTGAGTATTTCCCGGGACTTCCGGTTTATCACAGTACGGATCTGGTTCACTGGGAGCAGATTGGTCATGTTCTTACAAGAGAAAGTCAGTTAAAATTGCCGCTTGGTGCTCCGAACCGAATTGGTCTGTATGCCCCAACCATCCGTTATCATGAAGGAAAGTTCTATTGTATAGTGACTAATGTGGGCGGTAATCCGGGCGGAAATTTCTTTGTGATTACGGAAGATATTTACGGTGAGTGGTCAGAACCGGTGTATCTGGATTTGGAAGGAATCGACCCGTCCCTGTTTTTTGATGAGGACGGAAGATGCTATTACACCGGCACGGATACGGGTGTGTATATTTGCGAAATTGATAAAGATACCGGCAGGCGGTTAGGGGAAAAGCAATATGCCTGGAACGGTACGGGGGCAAACAATCCGGAGGGCCCGCATCTGTATAAAATAGACGGCTGGTATTATCTGATGATTGCAGAAGGCGGTACAGAGCTTTGCCATATGGTAACCATTGCAAGAAGTAAAACGGTGTACGGACCTTATGAAGAATGTCCGTGGAATCCTGTGCTGACAAACAGCCGCACCGGATTGCCAATCAAGGCTGTGGGCCATGCTGATCTGGTGGAGGACAATAACGGCAACTGGTGGGCTGTGTGCCTTGGAAATCGTCCGATTGGGTATCCGTTCTTACATACCATGGGACGCGAAACCATGCTGGTGCCGGTAACCTGGAAAGACGGCTGGCCGGAAATGGGCATAGACGGACATGTTCCGGAGGAGATAGCTGTAGAATGCTTTGCAGGGGAACCGACTCCTGAAACAGGAAGATATGTGCCGGGAAGTGATTTTGAAGATGATTTTAGCGCGGATAAGCTACATGTGTCCTG
The DNA here is from genome assembly GCA_045541595.1 of Lachnospiraceae bacterium. Lineage (GTDB taxonomy): Bacteria > Bacillota > Clostridia > Lachnospirales > Lachnospiraceae > SIG299. Next base: position 4,909 of record JAZQJL010000200.1, read on the forward strand.
GAATTACATTTACAATCCGGCAGAACACCTGATTCGTTTAGATAACAAAACGTTGTGTCTGCATGGAGCGGCGGCATCCATATCTTGTGATGACTGCAAAACCATGCTGGTGCGCAGACAGGAACATTTTGAGTTCGAGGCTGCCATGTGGTTGTCCTTTGAACCGGCGGAAGGAGAAGAGGCCGGTCTTTGCATTTACATGAACAATAAGCATCACTACGAAATTGCCCTGACAAAATCAGAGGGAGAGCAGTGCCTGATTCTCAGACGACAGATTGGCAAATTAAAAGCAGTGGAGGCGAAGGTTCCGTACGACAAGCGCGAAGTTGTGCTGAAGCTTGCCGGAAAAAGAGAGGAGTATCTCTTCTCTTACAGCAGTGACGGTAAAGAATTTTGTCCTCTCGGAGGCGGCGAAAGCCGGTATCTTTCCACGGAAGTCGGAGGGGCTTTTACGGGAAACATGATTGGCTTGTATGCCTCCGGAAACGGTAAAGAAGCCAAAACAGATGCTTACATTACAAAATTTACCTATAAAGAAGTAAAATAAAAGGCAGATACCAAGGAGAACTTTATGAAAGAAGAAAAAACTCCGAAAATGAGACCATCCATCATGGGGCAGCTGGCAAGACGCAAAATCGGTGTACAGCTGGCTGTGGCATATTTTGTGGCCATCGTGATTCCTATCGGAATTATCGGCGGCTGTCTGATGGTAAATACATATAAAACCCAAAACCGGTACCGGACAGAACTTTTGGAGTCTTATACCAATGGCGTAAAACAAACCATATATGAAATTTCCGGTCAAATTAACGCTATGGCTGACAATATGGCATATAATGATGAATTAATTGCTTTCCTGAGGGGCGAGTATGCTTCCGATACGGAAGTCCGGCAGGCAGCCAGTCAGATTACGTTAATGGATAAGTATTTGGAAACCTATGCCGGTATCGAAGAGGTTATTGTCTATATCGACAGAGAAGATATGGTAAACTTCAAACAGTTCCAGATTCCTACGGAGGAAATCAAAGCGGCTGACTGGTATCAGAAAGCCCAGAATCAGTTTGCACCGTTTTGGGTATGTGCCTGGCTGGAGGACGGGTACGGTAACTATGACTGGCGTCTGGCGTTGGTACGAAAGATGATTTTGGTAGACGGTGATAAAGAAGCAGTTATCATGATTAAAGTCCGAAATTCCTATCTTTCCAGCCGAATCAGTAACAAATCGTACCTTACCATGCTTTCCGTTGACGATTTGCCGGTGTTTTTCAGTAACCGCAGTGAATACCGGGGACAACCGCTGGAAATGCAGGTGGAGCCGGGGATCATCTATGACAATACCGATATAACAGAGCGAAACGGCGAAGAGATGATGTATCATCTGTCCACGCTGGATATTGCCAGAACGTCGTCCGATATGTATTTGCTGACCTATGACTTAAACGGCGGTGCCAATATGGCAAGGATTCTGCAAACCTATTTGCTGGTGCTGGTAGCGGCCATTTTGCTTCCGGTCATTATTCTTGCGTTTTTTAGCCGGTTTGTGGTCCTGCAGGTAAAGGGACTCCGTGGGGAGATGGGCAAGGCCAGCCGGGGCGATTATGCTGCCATGAAGGAGGAGCTGGTTGCCAGTGAAGAGCTGTCTGCCGCATTTGATGATCTGCTGATTATGGTAAAAAACATTCAGGAAATGGAGGCGGCCCAGTACGAAGCAGAAATAAAGCAGAAGAATATTGAAAATGAACAGCAAAAAATGGAGTTTAAAATGCTGGCCAGCCAGATTAACCCGCATTTCCTCTATAATACTTTGGAAAGTATCCGCATGAAGGCCTTTACTGCCGGGGATAAAGAGGTGGCAACGGCCATTAAACTGTTGGGTAAGTCCATGCGGTATGTACTGGAAAATACCGGTACGGTAGATACCACCTTGCAAAAGGAATACGACCACATCATGACATATCTGCAGATTCAGCAGCTTCGCTTTGGAGAACGGGTAAATTATAAAACTGCCATCCAACCGGGACTGGATATCGGAAAATTACGGATACTTCCGCTTCTTTTACAGCCGATTGTGGAAAACGCCATAGTGCATGGCCTGGAAGGAAATGAAACCGCAGGCTGTGTCTGGATTGCCGTATATGTGGCAGAAGAAAAGCTTTGCATCGATATTTCCGACAATGGCGGCGGTATGGATGAAGAAACCTTGCAAAAGCTAAATCATAAGGTGCAGAATTATACCAGGGAGCGCCGTACAAGCAGTATCGGTTTATATAACATCAACCGCAGAATCAAGCTGAATTACGGAGAAGAATACGGACTGGAGCTGTTCAGCACTTACGGAGAGGGAACAAAAGTATGCGTTACCCTGCCGGTACTTTATGAGGAATCTTCCGGTACATGATTTTTTAGAGGTACAAAAGTAGAATTCTTTATGTATATTTTGTATAAAAGATACCATTTTTTTTGAAACCCGTTAGTTATAAAATACCAATAGAATGGTGACGAGTCTAAGTCACTATATCTACGAAACTAAGATGTGGAGGAGAATGATTATGAAAACATTCAAAAAAATCATTTCCGGCTTAATGGCATTCTTAATGGTGTTTGGCCTTGTGGCAGCAGCACCTGCAAAAGAAGCTAAGGCGGAAAACGAAACTCTGACAGCATATCTTGCTTATGCAGACGGCTCTTGGGGTGACGCTCAGTATTGGGGTGAGGATGCAGCAACTCTTGCTACAACAGCTTATCCTAATGTAAAAGTAACAAATGCAGAAATCACAGACTGGGGTCAGTACACAGTAGGTCTTGACTTCACAGGTACAGCAAATGGCGCTGCTAAGGGTCTTGCTTTCTCCGGCCTTATGATTACCAACGGCGAAATTGCTCGTCCGGGTGCAATCATTACTGTAGACGAAGTAAAGATCAACGGTGAAGTGGTTGAAATGGGTGAAGGTTACACTTCCAGTGATGACCAGATCACTACAAGATATAACCTCATGAATGAGTGGGTAGCTGCTCTTCCGGAGGATGCGCGTAATATGTCCGGTGACTTATCCAATGCTACCTGGACTCCTTTAAACAAGGAACTTTGCGCAGAAGTTAAGACAATTGAAGTTAAGTTTACATACTCTCCTGCAGTAAGAGCATACATTGACTATGCAACTGCTGACTGGTCTGCACAGATTTGGACCGGTGCAAGTGACAACGGTATCGTAGCTACTATGCCTGAAATCACAGGGGAAGGTACTTACACAGCATCCCTTGACTTCACAGGCACAGCAAACGGTTATGTAGACGGTATTGCTTTCTCTGCTCTTATGATGGGCCGCGGTGATCTGGTATATCCGGAACATGCTCTTCAGCTTGATAAGGTAGAAATTAACGGTGAAGAAGTTGAGTTTGGCAAGTACTACACAACTTCCGACAACGGTGTTGATACAAGAATCAACTTATTCAATGAATGGTGCGGACACGATGCAGCTACCGGTACGGTAGATGTATCCGGCAATCAGTATGCACGTCGTGTAGACGGTGATTTAACAGATGTTTCTCCAATTCCTGTGGCTAAGGATTTATTCAACGGTGTAGAAACTCTTTCCGTAACTTTCACCGTTGCTTTAGCGGCAAACTATGGTAAGGTAGAAAGAACATACGTTACACCATCTGCTGAATTCCCAACCACAGCATATCTTGCATACGCTGACGGCGCTTGGGGTGATGCTCAGTATTGGGGTGAGGATGCAGCAACTCTTGCTACAACAGCTTATTCTAATGTAAAAGTAACAAGTGCAGAAGTTACAGGCTTTGGCCAGTACACGGTAGGTCTTGACTTCACAGGCACAGCAAACGGTAAGGCAGCAGGCGCAGCAGCGTTCTCTGCAGTTATGATTAAGGACTTAGAGCAGATTGCTCCTGGTGCTTGCTTAACAATCGATAAGGTAGAAGTAAATGGTGCAGAAGTTGCCATCGGCACAGCTTACACATCCAGCGATGACGGTAAGGAAACAAGATCCAACCTTTACAATGCATGGGTAGCTGAGCTTCCTGCAGATGCAAGAACAGCAGCAGGTTCCTTAGAAGGAGCTACTCCTACACCTATGACAGCGGAACAGTTAACAGATGTTCAGACAATTTATGTAACATTTACAGTGTCTCCGTACACCATGGCTTCCATCAACTATGTAAATGGTGACTGGAGCGTAGCTTACTGGGGCGAAGATGCAGCAGTAGCAGCACAGAACGGTATTGTTGTTAACAACCCTATCGTTTATGCTCCTGGTGAATATACTGCAAGCATTGACTTCACAGGCACAGCAAACGGTGCTGTTGATGGTGTTTCCTTCGTAGCATTAATGTTAAACCGTGGTGAAGTTGCATTCCCATATGCAATCTTAGACGTTAAGGAAATTAAGGTAAACGGTGAGGCAGTTGCTTTCACACCTGGTTATACTACATATGACAACGATGGTTCTTACCAGACAAGAGTTAACCTCTTCAACACCTGGGTATCCGAACTTCCTGAGGACGTTCGTACCGCAGACGGCAGCAAGGAAGTATCTCCTTCCATGTTAGACGCAGCAATCTTAAATGGTGTTAAGACTGTAGAAGTTACTTTCGAATTCATCGAAGGCGAAGCTCCTGTAGTAGAAGAAGTAGAAAAGGTTGTTTATACCGCAGACAAGATGGGTGCATACAACGCATACATCTGGTTCCAGACAGACAACTATACATTCCGTAATTCCCAGACGGATGCAACCTTCGGTAGAGAAACAAATCCGGAAGTATTCGGTCAGGTAAGCCTTGTAGAAGAAAGTGTTGCTGTAAAGAAGGACGGCGTTCTTCAGGATGTAGAAATCAAGGGTAACGGTACCTATAAGGTTGGTGTTACTGAATTTACAGCAGCAAGCTCCACAGAGGGTGCAGCTCCATACTTCAGAATTTTAGGCTTCTCCACAGATATTCCTGCGGATGAATCCATCGTATTCAGCAATGTTAAGATTAAGATGGACGGCAAGACTGTTTATACCTTTGAAGAAGCATTTATGGATCCGGATGATGCAAAGAGAGGTTTGCATTCCGTTCTTGCCATCAACGAGTATAACAAGAATATTACAGCTGATCATGAATTTGGTTATAACTTCCCTGCAAGTGAAATGTGGATCGAATTCACAGTAAGCGGTTTTGATTATGATCTTGCAACAGAAGCACCTGCAGAGCCAACACCTGCTCCAACAGAAGCACCTGCTGAACCAACAGCAGCTCCTACAGAGGCACCTGCTGAACCAACAGCAGCTCC
>JAZQJL010000201.1:0-4921 GCA_045541595.1 Lachnospiraceae bacterium
ACCAAGTCGCTTCGACCGTAGCTGTAGCCCGCCAGTTCACGTACAATCTGCATTACCTGCTCCTGATACACAATACAGCCATGGGTTGTCTTTAATATCGGAACAAGCTCCGGACAATCGTAAACAATACTTTCCGGATTCTGTTTTCCCTTAATATACTTTGGAATGAAGTCCATCGGACCCGGACGGTACAGGGAAATACCCGCAATGACATCTTCCAAATTTTCCGGCTTTAGCTCCTTCATGAAGTTCTTCATGCCGGTGCTTTCCAGCTGGAATACACCATCGCATTTGCCGCTGCCGATCATCTCATAGATGTTCGGATCGTCGTAGTCGATGTGATTCATGTCCAGTTTCTGCCCTTCCGGACGGTTTTTATTAATCAGGTTTTCCGCATCCTTAATTACCGTTAAGGTACGTAAGCCCAAGAAATCCATTTTTAGCAGTCCCAGTTCCTCCAGGGTTGTCATGGTAAACTGAGTAGTAATGGCATCGTTGGAGCCACGGGACAGCGGTACATACACATCTGCCGGTGCGTTGGCAATTACCACGCCCGCCGCATGCATGGACGTATTTCGTGGTAAGCCTTCCAGACGCTTTGCCATATCTATCAAATACGTAATTTTTTCATCGCTCTGATACAGCTGCCGGAATTCCGGACTGCTCTTTAACGCCTTTTCAATGGTGATGCCCAGTTCCGTAGGCACCAGCTTTGCTACCTGGTCACATAACGCATACGGATAATCCAGGGCACGTCCCACATCACGGATAACGCCCCGGGCTGCCATAGTACCAAAGGTAACAATCTGCACTACCCTGTCGTGACCATACTTTTCCACTACATAATCAATAACCTCCTGCCGTCGTTCAAAGCAGAAGTCAATATCGAAGTCGGGCATGGAAACACGTTCCGGATTTAAGAATCGCTCAAAGAGCAACTGGTATCGAATCGGGTCAATGTCCGTAATACCAAGGGAATAGGCCGCAATACTTGCCGCGCCGCTGCCTCGTCCCGGACCCACCGGAATGTCGTGGTCTTTGGCATATTTAATAAAATCCCAGACGATTAAATAATAGTCATCAAAGCCCATTTTATGGATGACACCCAACTCATAATCCAAGCGGGCCTGTAATTCCTCGGTGATTACAGGATAGCGCTTCTTCATACCCTCTGCACAAAGGTGCTGCAGATATGTCCAGGCATCAAAGCCCTCCGGCACATCATAGTGAGGCAGCTTGTAGTTACCGAATTCAATGGTAACATTACAGCGTTCCGCAATCTTATGGGTATTTTCCAGGGCTTCCTTGGCGTACGGAAACAGTTTTTCCATTTCCTCCACCGACTTTAAATAGTACTGACCGCCATCGTAGCGCATGCGGTCTTCATCCTGCACCTTCTTCTGTGTCTGGATACAGAGCAGGATATCATGGGCCTCCACGTCGGTATCATAAATATAATGTACGTCATTGGTTGCCACCAGATCTATGCCGGTTTCCTGATGCATACGAAGTAGGGATGCATTTACGGTCTGCTGCTCGGAAATGCCGTGGTCCTGTAATTCCAAAAAGAAGTTTCCTTTTCCGAAAATTTCTTCCAGGCGCAGAGCCGCAGCCTTACCTTCTTCATAAAAACCACGTTTCAAATTCATTGCCACTTCGCCGGCCAGACAGGCGGAAAGCGCAATAATTCCTTCGTGGTACTCCTTTAACACTTCATAATCCACACGGGGTTTATAGTAATAACCTTCTGTAAAACCTTTGGAGACGATTTTCATCAGGTTAGAATATCCAATATCATTTTCTGCCAACAGCACAAGGTGGTAGTAACGTTCGTCCGTAACGCCGCCTTCTTTATGGAAGCGGGAGCCCGGAGCTACATAAACTTCGCAACCAAGTACCGGACGAATGCCTTCTCTTTTGCAGGCGCGATAAAAGTCAATCACACCATACATGACACCATGGTCTGTAATGGCAAGACTGTCCATGCCCAGTTCCTTTGCCCTTGCCACAATCTCACCTATTTTGGCGGAACCGTCCAGCAGACTGTATTCGGTATGCACATGTAAGTGTGTGAAGTTCATAGACGTTTCTCCTTAAAAGTTGTTTGAAAGTGCTTTCAAAATTTGAAAAACCCTCCGGTGCTTACTTTGGCACCGGAAGGTTCCGTTTTTGGGGTTACGCTTGTAAAAACTGTTCAATTTCAGTAAGAGCAGCCGCTTCATCCGGGCCATCTACTGTAACAGTTGCTTTAGTTCCGGCGGCGAAGTTAAGAATCATTACGCCCATAATGCTCTTGGCATTAGTGCGCTTTTCTGCCTGTTCCACATAAACGCTACTATCAAATTTACTCGCCAGCTGCACTAACATTGCCGCAGGGCTTGCATCCATACGAGTGAAATCCTTCATTACCAGTTCCTTTGTTACCATTTCTTTTCCTCCAAACCTATTTAAAACCTTGTTCTCAACCCTTCCGCAATTTCACTCAGCTTTTTCAGCCGGTGATTGACTCCGGATTTTCCTACAGGCGGACTTAGCATCTCTCCAAGCTCCTTTAAGGAAGCCTCCGGATACGTGGTCCGTAGCAAAGCGATTTCCTCTAATCCCTCTGCCAATGAGGCAAGTCCGACCTTTTCTTTGATATAAAGAATGTCTTCTACCTGCCGTGATGCCGCTTTTACTGTTTTGTTGATATTTGCGGCCTCGCAATTAACCTTACGATTAATTGTATTCCGCATATCTTTAAGAATGCGTACATTCTCAAATTCCATCAATGCAACATGAGCCTCCATGATGTTCAGCAAATCTACAATCTGAGACCCTTCTTTTACATATACCACATAATGATACTTTCTTGCAATCATTTTTGCATCAATGTCAAAAGAATGCATTACTTCGCAAAGTAATTCCCCATTTTTATTCTGATTTACTACAACCTCAAAATGATATGCTTTATTGGGATTGGATACAGAACCCGCTGCCAGAAATGCTCCCCGAATAAAACAGCGTCTGCAACAGCTTTTTGTTACTATTGCAGGTTCCACCCATAAAGAATACCCGTTCTCCTCCTCTTTTACCGTCAGCTTGCAGGCTTCCAGCACGAGTGAAGTTTCTTCTGCCTTTAAAACCAGCTCATACAAATTCTTTTTTGCGGAGACCGGCCGGGTAGTAAGTTCTGCACTTACCCGGAACACTTGCTTCAAAAGCAAAAAAATCTTTTTGGTCAGTATGCTACTTTCCGTTTGCAATTTTAAGATAAGAGCCTGGTTTTTGTCAACCACTATTTTGCCGCAAAATGCAATTATTGCCGAAATTTCTGCCAATTTACAGTGTCTGGCCGGAGAAATCTGCTCACACAGCTCCTTCTTCACCTCTCCTGAGAACGACATTTGCTGTATCCTTTCCTATATCCCTGTGTTCCACTTTAATACCGTATTCCAGATTTTCCAGGCGTTTTGTTATGGCATTGGCAAGGGTTACGGAACGATGTTTTCCCCCGGTACAGCCAATAGCCACCACCAGTCTGTTTTTTCCTTCGTTGATATAATTTGGAATCAGGAATTTTAACATATCTTCCAATTTATCCAAAAACTGTCCTGCAGCCTCTGTCTGTAGGACGAAATCCTGCACTTCTTTTTCATTACCGGTCTTAAATTTAAGCTCCGGAACATAATACGGATTTGCCAAAAAACGTACATCAAATACCAAATCCGCATCGGACGGAATTCCGTATTTAAAACCAAAGGAAAGTACCGTAATCATGAAATTACGGAATTCCTCATTTTCTACAAATATTTTGTCAATCTGAGCCTTTAATTCCCGTACAAGAAGCTGGCTTGTATCCAGAATATAATCCGCCCGTTGCTTTAGAAACGCTGTTTTTTCGCGTTCTAATTTAATACCCTTTTCTATGCGCTCAGAGCCGGTCAGCGGATGGGTTCTTCTGGTTTCTTTATAACGCTTAATCAGTACCTCGTCAGAAGCTTCCAAATAAAGAATTTCATATGGTTGCTTTTTTTGCTCCATCTGCTCCAGAAACGGTTCCAGCTCCGTCAGATTCTGGCCGCTGCGGATGTCCACACCGATTGCCACTCTGTCATATTCTGCATGCTCATGGAATAAAAGCTTTGCAAATTTGGAAATGAGTGGTACCGGAAGATTGTCGACACAAAAATACCCCGCATCCTCCAGCATTTTTAATGCAGATGATTTTCCCGCTCCGGACATACCGGTTACAATTACAAATCGCATGGTAATTCTCCTTACCCCGGATATGTATTCCTAAAACTCTCCCAGGAAACGCACTTCCGGTTCCAGTTCCACCTGGAATTTTTCTCTTACTGTATGCCTAATATGCTGTATTAACTGATATACATCATTCGCTGTTGCTTTGCCGGCATTAATTACAAAACCTGCATGTTTTGTGCTGACCATGGCATCGCCGATGCTGTATCCGGACAAGCCGGCATCCTGAATCAGCTTACCGGCAAAATGGCCTTCCGGACGCTTAAAGGTACTGCCGGCACTTGGAAATTCCAACGGCTGTTTTTCCTGTCTGGCTTTGCGGTAGGACTCCATAATCGCAAAAATTTCCAGTTTTGGACGTACCTTCAAGGTAAAATATGCCCGAAGTACAATGTCGCCGTTTTCCATAACCAGACTGTGACGATAAGACAGTTTTAATTCTTCTCTGCTTCGTCTGCAGATCTCACCATCTTTAGTCAAAACCTCTGCTTCCACAATAGTATCCTTAATTTCTCCTCCATAGGCACCGGCATTCATCAGTACCGCGCCACCTACGGTCCCGGGGATTCCGTTGGCAAACTCCAAACCGGTAAATCCTTTTTTTCCTGCCCGCAAGGAAAGCGTTGCCAGCATAACCCCGGCACCGGCACAAATATTGCAAACACCTTCATTAACCGCT
>JAZQJL010000202.1:0-8257 GCA_045541595.1 Lachnospiraceae bacterium
ATTTGTCCGGATTGCGGAAAGTATATGACGGTGAGTGCCAAGGCGCCTATTACAATGGTTGTGGATGAAGGCACCTTTGAACCATGGTTTAAAAAGCCGAAGGATGAAAATCCGTTAGGGATTGAGGGCTATGAAGAAAAGCTGGAAACAGCAAGAAAGAAGAGCGGTGCTTCGGAGGCAGTGACCATTGGTAAGGCAAAGATTATGGGCGAGGATACCGTAATTGGTGTCTGCGATCCAAACTTTATGATCGGCAGTATGGGTCATGAGATGGGAGAACGTATTACCGCTGCTTTTGAGCGTGCGATTACAGAGCGTCTTCCGGTGATTTTGTACTGCTGCTCCGGCGGTGCAAGAATGCAGGAGGCAATTATCTCCCTCATGCAGATGGAGAAGACAGCGGCGGCAGTAAAGCTGCATTCCGATGCAGGATTATTTTATTGCTCCGTGCTGACAGACCCGACTATGGGCGGTGTAACTGCCAGCTTTGCAACTCTGGGCGATATTATTTTAGCGGAGCCGGGTGCAAGAGTCGGCTTTGCCGGGCCGAGAGTAATTCAGCAGACCATCGGTCAGACCCTTCCGGAGGGCTTCCAGACCTCGGAATTTTTACTGGAGCACGGTATGGTGGACGGAATCTTAGAGAGAAAAGACGCAAGAGAAACCTTGGCATATCTTTTAAAGATTCACAGAACAGACCGTTCCGTGGCAAAGAAGTTCAGAGCAAAGAATTTGCCGGCGGTTCCGGTAACCGTGGGAGAGGAAAAGACCCCATGGGAAAAGGTAAAGATGTGCCGTAATGCGTCCAGAGCTTCTGCCATGGAATATATGGAGCGTATTTTCAGTAACTTTTATGAGTTACACGGGGATCGCTGCTTCCGGGATGACGGTGCGCTGGTCGGCGGCCTTGCTATGTTCGGAGAATTGCCGGTAACTGTTCTGGCAGACCTTCGCGGTTCCGATTTGGCTGACCGTATAAAGAGAAATTTTGGTATGCCGATGCCGGATGGTTATCGTAAGGCGGTTCGTCTGGCAAAGCAGGCGGAAAAATTCGGCCGTCCGGTGGTGACATTTATCAATACCTCCGGTGCGTTTTGCGGCGTAGATGCGGAAGAACGCGGTCAGGGTGAGGCAATTGCCAGAAGTATCATGGAAATGTCCGGCTTAAAGGTTCCGGTGCTCTGTATCCTTGTGGGTGAAGGCGGTAGCGGCGGTGCTCTTGCAACGGCAGTCGGCAATGAAGTGTGGATGTTGGAAAACACCACCTATGCAATTCTTTCTCCGGAAGGGTATTCTGCGATTCTTTGGAAAACAGAAGAAAGAGCGGAAGAAGCAGCAGCAATTATGAAGCTGACGGCCCAGGATTTATATAAGTTGAAGGTAGTGGACCGTATTATTCCGGAGTTTGGCGGTGCATGCAGCGAAACTGCAGAGGAAATTTCTGACGTAATGAAGATTGCCATGACCGGATTCTTTAAAAAATATTGCGGTATGACCGGCACGGAAGTTGCGAAGAACCGTTATGACAGATTTAGACAATTTTAAAGGAATATACTAAAAAATAGAAAAATAGTCCTATTTTGGGACTATTTTTTTATTTTTCTATTGAGAAGTTTCGTCGAATCATGTAATATAGAGAGTGGGAGAGTTTATCTTGAACTCTTGGAGAATATATTGGAACTATAGGAGGTAAGATGAGTATGATGCAGTATGTATGGTTAGCTTTATTAATTATTTTTGTAGTAGTGGAATGCCTTACAGTAGGACTCGTTTCCATATGGTTTGCCGGTGGCTCCCTTGTGGCAATGATTATGGCAATGCTTGGTGCCAAGGCCATCTGGCAGGATGTGGCATTTGTGGCAGTATCCGCATTACTGCTTATCGCTACCAGACCATTTGTAAAGAAATATCTGTTGAATAAAAAAGTAAAAACCAATTATCAGAGTGTCATCGGTGAGGTGGCAAAGGTAACGGAGAAAATTGATAATTTCAATCAGACCGGTGCGGTTTTTGTAGACGGCAAAGAGTGGACCGCGCGTTCCACGGATAATTCCGTAACCATGGAGGAAGGTTCCCTGGTGAAAGTAGCAGCAATTGAAGGTGTTAAAATTATTGCAGAACCATATATTGCAGAGGAAGCAAAATAAAGAGCAGAACAGAGAGGGCAGCATATGTTAAAACTTGGTTCACATGTCGGAATGAGCGGTAAAGAGATGTTTTTGGGTTCCGTAAAGGAAGCCCTGTCCTACGGGGCCAACACATTTATGGTATATACCGGTGCACCGCAGAACACCAGGAGAAAAGAAATTTCAGAGTTAAATATTGAGGCCGGGCTGGCACTGGCAAAGGAGCACGGAATCAGTGAGTTTATTATCCATGCACCATATATTATCAATCTTGGAAATACAGAAAAAGAAGAAACGTTTTCTCTGGCAGTGGAATTTCTGGCAAAGGAAATAGAACGTTCCGTAGCAATGCAGGCAGGTACCATTGTACTTCATCCGGGCTCCCATGTGGGAGCGGGAGAAGCGGCGGGCATTGCGCAGATTGTAAAGGGACTGAATGAAGTCCTTACGAAAGAGATGCCGATTACCGTGGCACTGGAGACCATGGCAGGAAAGGGAAGTGAAGTAGGGAAAACCTTTGAAGAGCTGGCAGCCATTTATGATGGTGTGGTTCATAATGATAAGTTAAGGGTTTGCTTTGATACCTGCCATACCCATGACGCAGGATACGATATCATTCATGATTTTGACGGAGTAATGGATAAATTTGACCGTGTACTGGGCAAAAAGCAAATTGCCGTATTTCATGTAAACGACAGCAAAAACGTACAGGGAGCGGCCAAGGACCGTCATGAGAACATCGGATTTGGTGAAATCGGGTTTGATGCTCTGAATTATATTGTGCATCATAAGGACTTTACAGAGGTTCCGAAGATTTTAGAATCTCCGTATGTAACGGTGGCGGACGATGTGAAAGAAAAAACGTTACCGCCTTATTTGCAGGAAATTCGCATGCTGAGAGAAGGAAAATTCCATGCAGATTTAATTGCGGAAATCAGAGAGCATAGATAGAAGAGCAGAAATTGTTTGAAGGGTGTGCAGGAGGCGCAAATGAATTCTCAATTGGAGCGGTTGACATTGCTGGATGTAAGTGCAGGACTGGAATGTTGCAGAAACCGTAAAGAAGAATACAAACAGAAATTGCTGGAGTATCTGGAAAACGAGGTATGGGGAGATGTTCAGGCGTATTTCGAAATAGGTGACTGGGAAAAATACCGGGAAACGGCAGCAGAACTGGAGCGCAGTTCACGGAGCATCGGAGCTTTGGCCTTGGCAGAAATGGCAGCTATGCTTGCTGTGGCGGCACGGGAAGAAAACAACTATTATATCGAAAAGAATCAGCCGGAAGCCATGAAACTCTATCGTGATACTTTGGACCAGATAGCACAAGTCTTTCTGCGACAGGAAACCGGACAACAGGAACTGTTACCGGAAACCGGCGGGCATGTTCTTGTGATAGACGACAGTGAAGAATGCTTAAAGGAGGCAGAAGCAATCCTGTCCGGGCATTTTAGCGTCAGTTTGGCAAAATCCTGGGAAGAGACCCTGAAAATTCTGAATAAAAAGCGTATAGAACTGATTTTGCTGGACATCCATATGCCGGGCACAGGCGGCATCGAAATCATGGGACTGTTACAGAAGGAGGAGCGCTTCCAAAAAATTCCGGTAATCTTTCTCACAACGGATTTGGATCGTAATACCGAAGTCAGAGGCTTTAAAGCCGGCGGACAGGATTTTATTACAAAACCGTATATCGAGGATGTAATGCTTCAGCGTATCAGCCGCATTTTGGAACTGTCCAGACTGCAAAATGACTTACAAAGAGAAGTAGAAAAACAGACAAAACAGGCAGAAGACAGGCTTAGGCAGGTGGAGCGGTTGTCCGATCAGATTATCCACGCTCTGGCAGAAACCATTGACGCCAAAGATACGTACACAAACGGTCATTCGCTGAGGGTAGCGCAGTATTCTTTAGAAATAGCCAAGCGGGCCGGAAAGAACGAAACAGAGCAGGAACGTATTTACTATATGGGAATGCTTCATGACATCGGAAAGATAGGTATTCCGGATTCCATTATTACGAAGAACTCCGGTTTATCGGATAAAGAGTATTTTGTAACCAGAAAACATCCGGAGATTGGTGCGGAAATTCTGGCAACCATATCTGAAATTCCTGGTTTGGACGTCGGAGCGCACTGGCATCATGAGCGGTATGACGGAACCGGTTATCCGGATGGGCTAAAGGGAAGCGGGATTCCGGAGGAAGCCAGAATAATTGCCGTGGCGGATGCGTATGATGCCATGGCATCTAAGCGGAGCTATAGAGATGTTCTTCCGCAACAGGTGGTATATGAGGAAATCAAAAAGGGAAAAGGAACCCAATTTGATCCGGTCTATGCGGATATTATGTTACAAATGATGGACGCGGATAAAGAGTACAATATGCGGGAAAGGTAGGTGAGAACAATGGAGAAAGAAAAAGTAGACAGTATAAAGTGGCTGGCTGATTCCATGCTGGATAATTTTCCGGGTTGCATTTTACGTGTTGTTTATACGGACGAAAAAATGTGGATGGAGTATATATCGGAAGGCGCAGAGCGTATTTTCGGAGAATCACCGGAAAGCTATAAGGCAAAGATTAACCGTCTTGCGGAGGGACATGTGGCAACCGACAGTCCGGCCTGGGGAAGAGACTTTTTAGAAGAAGCATTCCGCACAGGAAAAGGGCTTCGTAAGGAATACGAAATTTATGATAAAAACGGAGAGACCCGTTGGGTTGAGGTACGTAGCTCCATTGTATCCCGTACGGAGGAGAAAATTGTTTTACAGTATGTGCTTTTGGATATTGATGAGCAGAAGCGTGCAGCGGAACTGGCCAAGAAGGAGCATGAGCGTTTGGAAGTAATTGCCGGCTTGTCTGCGGACTCTGTTTTTGAATATAATATTGCAACCGACTGCATGAAATATTATAATCGGAAAGAAATTTTAATTGATGCGCTTCGTTACAAGCCGGTGGTGGAGAACTATACTGCCCGTATTTTAGACGGTTCCATTTTGGGTGAACTGTTTCATCCGGAGGATAAGCAAAAATTAGAGGAACTTTGCGAGGCTTTCCGTAGCGGTAAGCCGGAGATTTATGCAGAAATAAGAAAACAGTACGAGCAGGGCAAGTATACCTGGGTTTCCGTGGAAGCCAAAACCATGCTGGACAAAGACGGCAAGCCTTCTCATGTTATAGGAAAAATCAGTAACATCGACGAAAAGGTAAAGCGGGAACAGGAACTGAAATACCAGATGGAACGGGACCAACTGACCGGTCTATATAATAAGCAAACCGTAGAACAGCTGATTTCAGAGAAGCTTTCACAGGGCATAACAGAAAATGCTTATGTGGTGCTGACTGACGTAGATGATTTCAAGATAATGAATGACAACATGGGACATTTGTTTGGTGACGGTGTGCTTTGTACCTTTGCAAATTCCATGGTAGAACTGTTTCCGGAAGGACTGATTGGCCGTAGCGGCGGCGATGAATTTATTGCCTATCTGGAGGGCCTGGAAAAAGAGGATATTCTTGCAAGAATTGCCAGAATCAATCGCCGGTTGTCCAGAATTCATGCAGGGGATAATGACGAGCTGAAAATTTCCGTATCCTTTGGTTTTGCCAAATGTGAGCCGGGAACAGAAAATTCTCTGAACGAATTAAAACGCAGAGCAGATGTGGCACTGTGCTATTTGAAGCAGAATTCCAAGGGAACTGCGGTTTTATATGAAAAATCCATGGAAGCACGACACATTCACAAGCAAGAAAAGGGAGAACAGTCCTTGGAACGGGATCCGTCTAAGGAAGCAGTAATCCACACCGAAGGCGATTTAATGCTGTTTGCCCACGAACTGTTTGATAATATCAAAGACATCCGTGGGGCATTGCGGCTTTTATCTGATGTAATTACAAGATTCTATCACTTCCAGGACATTTTGTTTGTACATCAGCATACGGGCGGTAACTATGAAATTATGTTCCATTGGGGCGAAAATAATACAAATCAGTTTTATCGTCATCCCCTTAGCCCAAATGGGGAGCCTGACTGGGAAAAACTTTTGTATACCGGTGATGAAACTGAATATGTGGTGCTGAAAGAAGAAGAGTTCATAGGAGAAAACGTGAACCGGGCAAAGTCCATGGTTTCTTTCCGCGTAAATGATGAAAAAAATCATGGCTATTGTGTGCTGGTTGACCGGCATGAGAAGAGAGACTGGCTGGAAGAAATGCCGATGCTTCTGAAACTTGGCGATTTTGTCGTAAAGCGCTATTTCAGACAGCTGGAAAAGCAGAAGATGGAAGAAGAGGCCGAGTATAAGTCAAAGCATGACAGACTGACCGGTATGATGAACTTAAGCTATTTTACGGCTGCCTGCGAGCAGCATGTAAATGCCCGGCCAAAACAGAACTTTGCGTTGCTTTATACGGACTTTACAAACTTCAAGTTTTTCAATGAAACCTACGGATACAATGAGGGCAATAAGATTCTTAAAGAGTATGGGGCATTTTTGAAAGACGGTCCGGCAGTGATGCAGTGCAGAATTACGGCCGACAGTTTTGTTTCTCTGTACGAAACAGAAGATGTAGAAACGCTGATACAGCACTTTACGGAACGGGGCGAACTGTTCTGTGAAACGGCACACAGATTTTATCCGAAATGCAGGCTTGGTATTGCCGGCGGTATTGCGATGCTGGACAGAAGCCTGGACAGCATATCCTTAAACGTAGATAATGCCAATATGGCACGTAAGAGTGTGAAAAAGGACTCTTCGGTGCAGATTGAAGTTTACACGGCAAATCTCAGGGACGAACAGCAGAAGCAGATGGAAATTGTATCCCATATGACAGAAGCGCTGGAAAACCATGAGTTCAGAGTATATCTGCAGCCGAAAATGGACATGTTTACGGACAAAGTAATCGGTGCAGAGGCGCTGGTGCGCTGGTTTAAGCCGGATGGCACCATGGTTTCCCCGGGAGAGTTCATTCCAATTTTTGAGGAAAACGGCTTTGTTACCCACCTGGATTTTGAAATGATGCGTCAGGTGCTTGACATGCAGCAAAAGCGATTAAATGAGGGAAAACCGATTGTGAAAATATCGGTAAACTTCTCCCGTAAGCATCAGGAGAACCAGACGTATTTAACTCGCCTGGACGAGCTGATGGCCCAGTATGATGTGCCGGCAAAGTCTTTGGAAATTGAAATTACGGAGTCTGTCTTTATGCAGGATCTGGCACCGCTGATTGAGAGCATTTGTCAGCTGAAACAGAGAGGATTTTCCGTGTCCATTGATGACTTTGGCGCTGGATATTCTTCCTTAAACGTATTGTCTAAAGTAAAAGCTGACATTGTAAAGTTAGACCGTCAGTTCCTTCTTGATGTGGAGATGGAAAAAGATAATTTTACATCGGAATTTTTACAATTGTTAATCAATATGATTAAAAAGCTGGGCTTCCGCGTATTGGCAGAAGGTGTAGAAACCGAAGAGCAGGTAACTCTGCTGAAAAATGCAGGATGCCGTTTTGCCCAGGGCTTCTATTATGCAAGACCAATGCCAATTAATGAATTTTTAGAGTTTTTAGACCGTCATATGATTGAAGAAGAGGAATAAGAAAAGACCGGAAACTGAATAGTTTCCGGCCTTTTTTTGCATACTAAAGAAAAAAGAAGGGAAAAACAGTATGCAGAGTTTTCGATTTAAACAGCCAATCCGGGTGCGGGCCAGTGCCTGCACCGGCGGTGCCATGGAAAAAGAAGGTCCGCTGGGAAATTATCTGGATGCGTATGATGAAAGCGGAAAATTCGAAGGAGAAACCTGGGAAGAATCCGAGAGCCGGATGTTAAAACAAACCATAGAATGTGCGATTCAAAAAGCAGGGAAAAAGAATGCAGAGGTAGACTACTTATTTTGCGGAGACCTGCTGAGACAAATGACAGCCAGCTCTTTTGGCGTAAAGTCATTGCAAATTCCTGTATTTGGCGTATACGGAGCCTGCTCCACCATGGGAGAATCGTTGGTTTTAGCTTCCGTTTTATTGGAATCTGAACTGGCAAACTGTGTAGTGGCGGCGACTTCCAGCCATTTTGCCACTGCGGAAAAGGAGTTCCGCTTTCCGCTAAGCTACGGAAACCAGCGACCTCCCTGTGCAA
>JAZQJL010000203.1:0-5160 GCA_045541595.1 Lachnospiraceae bacterium
TTAATCCGCTCCGGACGGACCGGATTTGCCACTTCGGTAATTTCCGGTACGGCATCGATAATTTCAAACATACGCTGGGAAGAATTTAAGCAGTCGGTCATCCAGCGGAATACCCAGGACATAAAGTCAAGGGGACCCTGCAACTGGGTAACATAACCTGCAAAAGTAACCAGCATACCAAATTCCATATTGGTACCGGAAAGAATCAGGGCAGAACCCAGGCCCCATACAATAAAGGAGGCCAGGTTTTCTACAATGGAGTACAGCGCAGTAAAGCGGTTGTCGTAACGCATTACGTCAAGCTCTGCCTCCCGGACTCCGCGGTTTCCCTTGCCTAAACGGGTTAACTCCTGTTCCTGCTGGCCAAAGGCCTTAACCACTCTGGCACCGGTAATACTGTCGTTTAACTGGCTGTTTAAACGGCGGTTGGCACGATGACGCTTGCCGTAAAACGTCCACATTCTTGGCGTCATACGATAGCTCTGAATGGTTAAAAACGGTAGCAAAAACAAGGCTGCAATCGCAAGCAGCGGGTTAATACTGATCATCACCACGCAGGTGGCAATGATGGTAAAAGCATTGGTAAATATGTACGGCAGGCCGTCGATGAAAAATCCGGTCACCTCTCCTGCGTCATCCAGCACTCTTGTCATTAACGCGCCGGTCTGGCGGGAGTTGTAGAAGCTGATGGACAATTTGCCCATGGAACTGAAAATTTCATTCTTCAGCTTTGCCACCACCTCCGGCACAATACGGGCCGTCATGGCACCGTGCAGCATGCCGAGCAACTGCATCATGATTTTGGTAACTACCATGGCTGCCACGGTAAAGGCCAGGATTACCGTGTACTTACCGCCAAAGCTTTCCGTAAATTTTACCAGTTCCGCATCTTTGCTAAGTACCTTGTCATACAGAAAAGCTCCGGACAGGTACGGCCATGCAAGGTTCAAAACACCGATGCAAAGATAACATGCGAACATAAGGCAAAGGCGCCATTTATACTGCAAAAAGTACTTCATCACACGGCCAAACAACGATTTTTTATCCATACAACGGGGACAAATTTTCCTCTCCTGATCCGGGTACATGGTGCCGCATTTTGGACAGCACTCCTGCTTATTCTTTCCTAAAATATCCTCTTCCGAGAGTTCCTCGTCCTTTTTGATTTTTTCTAAGTTTTTGCAGACACGTTCCATTTCACCCATACGGGAATTGGAAAAGGAACAAATTAAAAACTCGAACTCTTCTGCATGCTCCTCTACGCCATCCGTATTTAATTTCAGCAGCAGGGAACCACCGTTCACCGCCCGGACAATCTCCAGCTTGTCAACATCTTTTACAAAAAACGTTGTTACGGACGGAGACTCATTTCCCAGGCCGTTTGCCATTTCATTACCGGCATAGCCGCCAAAGCGGAATTTGCCGTTGGCCTGATACGGATACCGCACGATACTCAGCACATCCTTGGTCAGCATCAGATAGTTTCTGGCAAAACGCAGTTCCGCATCTAAGTCCGGTTCCGCTTTATACAAAATGTCTTCTTTAGTTATATCCTGTTCTGCCAAAAGGCGATATACCGCCGCAGGAAGTTCCAGACGCCTTATCACGCTTTCGTTTTCTTTCTCCTTCATGTTTTCACCCGCTCTCTTATAAACATTCTGTTTTCTATAATAATACTTTCCCTATGGTTTTGCAATCATTTTTCGAACAAATTTTCTATCTGATTTTGCGGATTTACTCCCAAAAACAGATAGTTTTCCTTGACCAGAATTCTTTGGCAGTGTAAAATAATTTTCATTATAACTATGATAAGGAATTTTTTATGAACCAATTTTTAAATTATATCAAAAACGAACTGCATCATTCCTTCCACCGCCCTTTTCTAATTGCCATCGACGGCAACTGCGGTAGCGGAAAAACCACGTTAGCACACCGGCTTGCAAACGAGTTTGACGCTTCCATATTCCACATGGATGATTTCTTTTTGCAACCTCACCAGCGGACTCCTAAGCGTCTTTCCGAGCCCGGCGGCAACGTGGATTACGAACGTTTCAAGGAAGAAGTTTTGAATCATATCCAGGACGAAGCCGGTGTTACCTATCGTCCCTTCAGCTGCCACGAATGGAAGCTGGCAGATGCTGTAACGGTCCCATATAACGACATCGTAATTATAGAAGGCTCCTACAGCCACCATCCTTATTTCAGTAATGTCCATAACATAAAAATCTTTCTGGAAATTTCTCCGGAAGAGCAGAAAAAAAGAATCATTGCCAGAGATGGCGAAGCCATCTGGCCAATGTTTGAACAAAACTGGATTCCGATGGAACACCGATACTTCAAGGCCTTTCAAATCCGGGAAAACAGTACTATTGTAGCCAAATTCTCGGAATCCGAGAGTCATTCTGAGGTTATTGGGTGGAATTCTCACTGACGAAAACGTAGAATAAGTGCAGAAATAAATTTACGGGGCCTGCATTTTTGCAAGCCCCGCTTTCTTTTTCTCTCTAGTCAAATTTGTTTTCCATAATGGTTTTCTGCAGTTCTGTAAACATCTCGTTATATTTCACTACGCCGTCGGAAAGTTTGGTAATACCCGTGTACAGAATCAGCGGAATTTCTTTTCCTTCAAATACAATCGGCTGACCGTTTTTTGCACGTATTTTTTCTGCAATACTCTCTGCATAGGTTACATCCCTGCTGTTTGTCAAAACCACAAATTCATCTGCACCGATGCGGAACACTACGTCTTCGTCTCCGGCTGCGTCATCCAGACGCTCCAACTGGGTAATCAGGGCGAGGTCGCCTGCCTTCATGGAAATCTCATTAATTTCCATCAGACGGTGAATGTCACAGCATACAAAATAGCAGCCTCTTCTCTGTACAAATAAGTCATATAACTCACTAATATCAACACGTTTTCTGTTATTCATAAAATCATCTCCGTTCTCCTCCGGCAAAAGCCTGCGAGGGTAAAGCTCCGTATACCGCGATTTTGTGCGGAATTCGGAAGGATTACAGTTCCAAACCTGTTTGAATGCGCGGGTGAAGGATTCGTTTGTGCTGTAGCCAAACTGCAGCGCCAGGTCAAGCACACTCATCTCCGGCCTGTCATGCAGACGCTTTGCCGCCTTCATCATACGGCGGCGCACCATATAATCATGTACACTGATATTCATAACGCATCGAAACAGTTTTTCCAGGGTGGATTTGGCACAAAAACAAGCCTTAGCAACCTCTTCTGTCCGAACGTCTTCTTCCAGATGGGTTTCCACATACTCCAATGCAGTTGCCAAAAGCTCCATATTTCCCATGTCAATCCTCCTTTGTTTTGCGAAGCAAAATGCCCGCCCGATTGTGCGGGCAGAGGATTTTCCTCCTTTGTTTCTTGGTACTCGCTTAAGCTTGACTCTATCATAACAGAGATTCTTTCGTTGCTCTTGACTTTTTGAGTATTTTCCATTCCCTTTTGCCACTATTTATAAGAATTTCCGGAAAAAAATTCCTGATTTCTCGAATATTTCTTTCGAAATTCTTTAGGCGAAAGTCCTGTTTGCTTACGAAAACACTCTATGAAATGGCTCTGTGAAGCAAAGCCGAAATATTCGGCAATATCGCCATAGGAATACTCGGAGAATTTCAACATATTTGCTGCTGCCTTTATTTTCTCTTCCCGGATAAAATCACTGATACTCCTTCCTGTTTCTTTTTTAAACAAGGAAGAAAGATAACTGCGGTTTATCGTAAGCTCGTCTGCAATGTCTTGTACCGTAAGCTTACTGTTTCTATGCTTTCGTATATAATCAATTGCCTTTACAATATGAATGGAGTAAATTTTCTGCTTTGGAAGGTCAGCCATTTTATGAGTAAAATCCATAAGCATTTCATTATGGAGAACAATGATTTGTTCTGCCGTTTTAGCAACGTCCATTTTGCCGATATAAAGGTCGCTGAGAGTATAAGCAAGTTCCCGTTCCAGCCCTTTTTCTACGCAAAGTCTTGTAATCAGTGCTGTTGATACAACAAAATGGTAGCGCATGTTTCGGAGGAAGTCTTTGGAGAGCTTGCCGTATTCCGGATTTTCATACATCGTTATATTTTTCGGATCAGCAAGGACCTTTTGAACCTCTTCCATTCTTCCCTCTGTAATATTGTCATAAAATCTATATTCATGGTCGTATTCCACATGACAAATCTGTTCTTCACGACGTTGAAAAAGCTTTGCATTAAGCTCTTTATTCATACTCATGAACATCACCTCCCCTAACGATTTAATTATGCAACATTTTTTATATAATTACAACAAATATTGTATAAATTTATTCTTGACCCAGCTACAATGTAATCGTACCAAAACCGGTTTTACCTTGCGAAATACTACGAAAAAGCCAATTTTTAAGTTGCAATTTAGGTAAAAACCAGTTAAAATTAACTTATCAGGGTTCAGGGTATAACTGCGCCCCAAAAACGAAAACTTTCTTAGATAAAGGAGATTAAGGGTATGAATTACGGTTACTTTGATGAAGTAAACAAAGAGTATGTCATCACAAAGCCAAATACTCCGGCACCTTGGGCAAACTACTTAGGTTCCCCGGCTTATGGCGCTATTATTTCCAACAATGCAGGCGGCTACAGCTTCGTAAAGAGCGGCGCCAACGGAAGAATCATCCGTTACCATTTCAACAGCGACGACACTCCGGGCCGTTACGTTTACCTGCGTGACGACGAAAGCGGCGATTTCTGGTCTGCTTCCTGGCAGCCATGTGCAAAGCCACTGGATGTTTACAAGAGCGAATGTCATCACGGTACTGCTTACACCAACATGATTGCAGACTACTCTGATATTCATTCTGAGGTTCTTTACTACGTTCCTCAGGGTAAGGCATACGAAGTATGGAAAGCTAAAATCACGAACAAGTCCGATAAGGTTCGTAAGATTTCCGCTTTCGGTTATGCTGAATTCTCCAATGACAGCAACTACAATCAGGATCAGGTAAACTTACAGTATACCCTGTTCATTACCAGAACATATTTTAAGTACGACAACATGATTGTACAAACCATTAACGAAAACTGCGGCAAGAACGAAGAAGGCTCCAACTGGAGAGAACGCTTCTTCGCATTAACCGGTGCACCTGTTACCTCCTACAACGGTGACAAGGA
>JAZQJL010000204.1:0-9061 GCA_045541595.1 Lachnospiraceae bacterium
GTTCCGGATGATGTTCGATTCGTCCCACGGGAAGCTTTTCTTTTGGACAGAGAACCAAAACAGTGCCTTTTTGTTCCTCAGCGCGTATATACTCCAAGGTTTTATTGTAATCAATGTGGCGGTTTTTCATGGTTTCTAAAAGCTTAGGGTACTGCTTTAACTTGAGTTTCATAATCGGGAGCAGCTTGTTCTCTTTTTTGACATAATCCCGGGGCTGGGTCAGTACGACCAGATTTTTGTCATAGCCGATAATTTGGAAATAAGAGAGAGGAATGGAGTCGGATATGCCGCCGTCCAGCATTTGCAGCCCGTCTACCTCCACGATGCGGGATACCAAAGGCATGGAAGCGGAAGCCCGTACCCATTCCAAACCCGCATGATCAAACTTGTCGCATTTATAATAGACCGGTTTTCCTGTATTGACATCCGTTGTGACTATGTAAAACTCCACCGGGGAAGCTTCATAGGTTTCATTATCAAACAAATCCAGTTGCTCCGGAAGAACGTGATAGCAGAACTCGGCACCAAATAAGTCTCCGGTTTTTAGTAAAGAACGTAAACTGCAGTATCTCGGGTCCCTGCAATACTTCATGTTGTAGCGGATAGTACGCCCGATTTGCTTGGATTTATAGTTACAGCCGAAGGTGGCACCGGCAGAAACGCCAATGACACCGTCTACATCGATTTTATGCTCCATGAGGACATCCAGCACTCCGGCAGTGAACACGCCGCGCATGGCGCCTCCTTCTAAGACAAGTCCGGTTTTCATAAGCTTCGTCTCCTTGAGGTATTACGTTAATTTGCTAAACTGAAAACAGTATAGCATAAAATTGATATAATGTAACTCAATTTTCGTTGAGATTGAAATTAATTTGATGAATATCAAAATAGATATTGACAGGGTAAGCGTATGGTGATATAGTATAACCAATCTAATTAGATAAATATCAAATTAAAAGGAGAGTTATAATGAAGGAATTTATGACATATTTGAATAACGCAATAGAAACGGCAGAAAAGAAGGAACAGGAGCTGATTGCCACAGAAAGAAAGGACGAGGCAAACCTGCAGAGAATCAGGGCTAATATTTATGGGATCTGTCTGACCGTGGTTCAGGTGGCAGCAAAAGCAAAGAGTGGCGATGAGCTTTGGCAGGACTATAGGAATCGCCTTGACAACATCTCGAGAAGCTGGGTAGAATCTTATGAGAAGGCAAAAGTGCATCAGGATGTAGAGAAGATTCTCATAGAAGAAACAAAATTTCAGGTTTTGAATGAAGTAAAAGAAAGAATTAAAACATTGTGAGAGAGCAGGTGAAAAAATGTTAGAAGCAGATGCAATTAAATTGTTTAAATGTTTGGCAGATAAGTCCAGACTGCAGATTTTAAAATCATTAGTGAAAGAAGATATGTATGTAGAGCGGCTGGCCGAACGCCTGAATCTTACTCCGGCCACCATTTCTTTTCATTTAAAAAAGTTGGAGGATGCAAAGGCGGTTACTTCCCGGAAGGAGCAATATTATACCATGTACGCCATCCGGAAAGAAGTGTTTATGACCAACATTTTAGACATCATCAAAGAAGAATCCGACGAGGCGGATGAGCAGAAACAGAGAGAAGAGGCCTACCGTAAAAAGGTAATTTCCGCTTTCTTTGAATATGGGAAGCTAAAGTCTATTCCTGCCCAGCGAAAAAAAGAGCGTATTTGTCTGGAGGAAATCGCTAAGGTGTTTGAAATAGGGAAAACCTATGAAGAAACCGAGGTTAATGAAAAAATCGAGGCGTTTTTTGAGGATTACTGTACCATTCGTCGTGATATGATTTCGGAAGGGATTATGAAGAGGGAAGGAACGCAGTACACGAGGAAGCAGTAAAAAACGGTTTTTGAGAAATTTACCTGATTGACAAAATTTCAAATCAATGATATTCTAAATATGCTCCAGTTGGAGCATATTTACATGTGCGTGAGTAAACAATATTGTAAGGAGGTTTGTTATGGCAAACGAAACCTACAGTGAAAAAGTATCTGTTAACATTAATTCTGCCACCTTATCAAGCATTGATTTGCTGGTGGACAACGGATATTATTCCAATCGCAGTGATTTTATCAATCAGGCATTACGAAATACCTTGCAGCAACAGCAGAGTACCTTGGACCGTATCATAGACAAGAAGGAGGCGGCTTCCACGGAGTGGAATGCTTGGTTTTTTGGCGTATGTTCGTATGGTCCGGAATCGGTTAATAAGTGGTATGAGGCCGGAAAGCAGGTTTCTGTCAGCGGTTATGGCATTTTAATTATCGAGGAGTCCTGCGATGAGGAAAAACTGTTTGCAACCGTGGAAAAAATCAACGTAAAGGGCAAAGTGTTCTGCTCGGATACGGTGAAGAAGCATTATGGAATAAAGTAGAAAGGAAAGAAGAAGACATGAGTTTTTCAAAATATCTCGATTCCAAACGAAGCGAAATAAAGCAGCTGGTAACGGAATTGAAGAAAAGTTTTCAGTACGTAAGTGTTTTGGGTGTGGACATTAAGGCAACGGACATTAGTGTAGACAAAAATACTTCTAACATTGATCCGGGGGCTGATATGGAATGCGGATTTGTTATTAAAATGAGCAATGGCCATGAGTTTTATGAGTATTCCTTGGATGATATTTCCGGAGATATTCCTGCCCTTGCGCAGAAAATTACAGAGTCCCTTACACTTAGCGATTCCTTAAAGGAGAATACCATTGATGAGGTAAGTCTTAAGGACGAACCACTGGTAAAATCCTTTGTAAGAGAAGGCGATTTTGAACAGTATACCGATAAGGAACTGCTTAATTACTGCAAGGATATTTGCAAGCAGTTGGCAGAAAAATCGGAGCACATTTTAAATGCATCGGTACGCCTTGGTAAAATGGAGGTTTCCAAGCTGTTTATTTCCGAAAACCGTGAACTGGACCAGAACTACACCTGGGCAAGCGGAATTATTGTGGCAATTTATAACGAGAATGAAAAAACCATCCAGTCCTTTGAAAGCGAAGGAGATCCTACCCTGGCGGCAGTGCTTAAGAAACTTCCGACAAAGACGGACAAGCTGGTGCAGAAGGCTCATATGCTGACTTTGGCAAAGCCGATAGAACCGGGAGTATATGACGTTATTACAGCTCCGTCCATTACCGGCCTGATTGCTCACGAGGCCTTCGGACATGGCGTGGAAATGGACCAGTTTGTAAAGGACAGAGCCCTGGCAAAGAAATACGTGGGCGATTATGTGGCATCCCCGATTTGTAATATGAAGGACGGTGCTGCGTCCACACTTAGTGTGGCATCTTACTTTTTTGATGACGATGGTGTATTGGCGGGAGATACCCAGATTATTAAAGACGGTATTTTGGTAACAGGTCTCTCTGATTTGGCATCCGCCACCCAGCTTGGAACAGCTCCGACCGGAAACGGCAGAAGAGAATCAACCCGCAGAAAGGCATATGCCAGAATGACCAACACCTTCTTTGAAAAAGGTACTGACAAACTGGAGGATATGATAAAAAGTATTGACCATGGTTATATGCTGTTTGAAACTAACAATGGCATGGAAGATCCAAAAAACTGGGCAATCCAGTGCGTGGCAGAATACGGAATCGAAATCGTGGACGGCAAGCTTACCGACAACTGGGTATCCCCTGTGGTTATGAGCGGTTACGTGCCGGACTTATTAAAGTCAATCTCCATGGTTTCCGATGATTTTGAAATCAGCGGTTTAGGACATTGCGGAAAGGGCTATAAGGAGTGGGTTCGTGTCAGTGACGGCGGTCCTGCTTTAAAGGTAAGGGTGAAGTTAGGATGAGAAATATCATTGATCTTTTGAAAAAAAACACACGGGTGGATGAGTATAAAATTAACTTGAACCAGAAGGAAAGCTACGAGCTTTTCTTTGTAAAGGGTAAGTTAGAAACCACAAGAAGAACCAATACCTGCGACAAGGAAGTTACCGTATATGTAAAACACGGAGAATTTAAGGGGGACTCTTCCTTTATTGTATACCCGTCCACTACAGAGGAAGAACTGGAAAACCTTATTGACACCGCAGTGGAAAAGGCACTGCTCATTGATAACCGGACCTATACGCTCCCGAAAGACGGCGAAGGAGAATTTTGGGTGGAAAGTAATTTTGCAGGCCATTCTTTAAATGAAATTGCCGGAACCGTTGCCAATGCGGTGTTTGCAGCAGAAGCAGAAGAAGAAGAAGGAACAGCTCTAAATTCCGTGGAAGTGTTTGTAAATCAATATACCATCACTGTGGTAAACAGTAACGGCGTAAACAAGACACAGAAAAAGTACAGTGCCATGGTGGAAGCAATTCCAACCTATAACGGTAAGGAAGAAAGCGTGGAACTGTATCAGCAGTATAACTTTAACTCTCTGGACGAAGCGGTTATTACCGCAGAGATTGAGGAAAAACTTCGGGAAGTAAAGGCAAGATACGAAGCGAAGAAACCGGAAACAGAAATTTCAGGTGCTGTAATTTTAAACAAGCTGGAATTATCACAGCTGTTTTCCAATCTGGCCTATGATTTGGGATACTACAGAGTCTATGCAAAGTCCAATGTACATAAAAAGGGAGACATGATTCAGAAGGATTTAACCGGAGATGCCATTACCATTACTATGAAAGGTGAGGCAGAAGGCAACATTGCCAGCGCAAAATTTGACGGTGACGGTATGGATTTAACCGATATTAAGATTATCGAAGAGGGAAAAGTAATCAATTACTTTGGTTCCAATCGTTTTGGTCAATACCTGGACGAAAAGCCAACCGGTAGTCTCGGATGTCTCACGGTGGAGCCGGGAACAGCATGTCCAAAGTGTTTATCCAAGGCACCGTATCTGGAAGTGGTGTCTATGTCCGGCCTGCAGGTAGATGCCTACAACGATTATATCGGTGGAGAGGTGCGTCTTGCCTATTATAATGACGGCACAACAATACTTCCGGTTACCGGAATTTCCATTACCGGAAGCTTAAGCGAAGTTCTCAGCTCTATCCGCCTGGCTAAGGAAACAGCAGTACATGACCGCTACATCGGCCCGAAGAAGGCAATCTTAAGCGGTATGAAGATTTTCTAATTCTACAAGCTTTTGCGTATAAAAAATAAAATCCGGCGAAGTTCTTTACCATAAAAAGGGAACTTCGCCGGATTATTATTTTTTAAGGCTGCTTGCCGATATAAGCTAAGATACCGCCGTCAACGTAAAGGATATGTCCGTTTACGAAGTTGGAAGCATCGGAAGCGAGGAATACTGCAGGACCTGCAAGGTCTTCCGCTTCGCCCCAACGTTCCTGAGGAGTCTTAGCGATAATGAACTGATCGAATGGATGTCTGGAACCGTCAGGCTGAATCTCACGAAGAGGTGCGGTCTGAGGAGTAGCAATGTAACCAGGTCCGATACCGTTACACTGGATGTTGTACTTACCGAACTCGGAGCAGATGTTCTTGGTGAGCATCTTTAAGCCACCCTTAGCTGCAGCGTATGCGGAAACGGTTTCACGGCCAAGTTCACTCATCATGGAACAGATGTTAATAATTTTACCGTGGCCCTTCTTGATCATGCTTGGGATAACTGCCTTTGCCATTATGAAAGGAGCATTTAAGTCAACATCGATAACCTGTCTGAATTCTGCTGCGGTCATTTCGCACATTGGAATTCTCTTGATGATGCCGGCATTGTTAACGAGAATGTCGATAACACCAACTTCCTTTTCAATCTGAGCAATCATAGCGTTAACCTGCTCTTCGTTGGTAACGTCACAAACGTAGCCGTGAGCCTTGATGCCAAGCTCTTCATAAGCGGCAAGACCCTTGTCCACCAGCTCCTGCTTGATGTCGTTGAATACGATAGTAGCACCGCACTTAGCGTATGCGCTTGCAATTGCAAAACCGATACCGTAGGATGCACCGGTAACTAAAGCGATTTTTCCTTCCAGGGAAAACTGTTTTAAGTAGTCCATGAATAATCCTCCTTATTTTGCTTCCATTATGTAAGTGTTTACATAGGCATTATAACAGCATTTTTCGATTTGTACAAGTAGAAAAATTGTTAGATTATTAACAAATAGAATCCGGTGGTTGAATGAGTAAAAAGTTTGTGCTAAAATAACTTTAAATTGTTTCATTTTTTGCAGTTAAAAGTTAAAAAATAACAGGAGAGTACTATGTTAAAGACATTTTATCCGGACCGGACTTGTGCATCTGCTTACGACATTCCCTATGAAGAATTGTATGAGCGGGGCATCCGGGCTTTGATTTTTGATATCGACAATACTTTAACGGAACACGGAAAGCCTGCTACAGAGAGAACTATCGTGTTGATGGACAGGCTGAAAACCATCGGATTCCGTATCTGCCTGCTTTCCAACAATAAGGAAGAACGGGTAAAAATGTTCAATGAAAAAATCCGGGTGGACTACATTTATAAAGCGGGAAAACCGGGCCGCGGCGGCTATGAACGGGCCATGGAAACGATGGGAAGCAACAAAGATACCACGGTATTTGTAGGCGACCAGCTGTTTACGGATGTATGGGGAGCCAAGCGCACCGGTATCGAATCCTGGCTGGTGGAGCCAATCGATAAGCACGAGGAAATCCAAATTGTACTGAAACGCTATTTGGAAAAACCAATCCTTTATTTTTACCGAAAAGAGAAAAAGAAGAATGAAAATCGATAAAAACAGAAATATTATACTAATCGGCTATATGGGCAGCGGGAAAAGCACCGTGGGCCGAAAAGCTGCAAAGGCAGTGGAATATATTTTTTTGGATACGGATGCCCTGATTGAAAAAGAAGAAGGCATGACTATCTCAAAATTATTTGAGGAAAAGGGCGAGCCTTATTTCAGAGAAAAAGAAACAGAAACCATCCGTCGTCTGATGGCGGAACCAAAGGGGAATATTATTGCCACGGGAGGCGGTCTTCCTATGAAGGAGGGCAATGCAAAGCTGTTAAAAGAACTGGGTACGGTGATTTATTTGAAAGCAGAAACTGACACCCTGATGAAGCGGCTGTCCGGAGACACCGCAAGACCGCTTCTGCAAAACGGTGACCTGCGGGAAAAAATCGAGACCATGCTGGCCATCCGGGGACCGGTATATGAAGCTGCGGCAGATTTGGTGTTGCAGACCGACAAGATGTCGTTTTACGAAATTATTTGTCAGATAGAAAATCTTTTAAAGTGTTAGGAGGATTACCATGAAACTTTTAGTAATTAACGGACCGAATTTAAATTTCTTAGGTATTAGGGAAAAGGGCATTTACGGCAGCGAATCCTACGATGGTTTAATTGCCCGCCTTAGGGAAAAGGCGGAGAAAGACGGCATCGAATTAGAATGCTTCCAGGACAACGGCGAGGGTGCCATTATCGACCGCATTCAGAAGGCATATCATGAGAAGGTAGATGGTATTATCATCAATCCGGGTGCGTATGCCCACTACAGCATTGCCCTCCGGGATGCCCTGGCTTCCATTGAGGTGCCAAAGATTGAAGTACATATTTCCAATGTGTATAAAAGAGAAGAGTTCCGTCACAAGTCTGTGATTACTCCGGTATGCACCGGCGAGATTTTAGGCTTAGGATTGAACGGTTACTTCCTCGCTATGGATGCCATGAAGGAATTATGCAAGTAAGAAAGGCAGGAAAAGGTTCATGCAAATCAGATATGAGAAGCTTAAGAAACTGTTAGAAGAAAAGAAACTGGATGCCGTGTTGGTTTCCGACTGTTACAATATGCGTTATCTCAGTGGCTTTACGGGAGGAACAGGATACCTGTTAATCACAAAAAATTCAAAGACCCTGTTCACGGATTCCCGCTACACGATTGCAGCCACCGCCCAGGCTCCGGACTATTCCGTGGTGGAAGTGGATGCCGGAAGAGATTACTGCAAATTTATTAATCAGGTGCTGGAAACAGAGAACATTGCGGTTCTTGGCTTTGAAGCTAACCAGGTACGCTACAGCACCTATGAAATGTTAAAAGACCGTCTTACGGCAAAAGAGCTGGCACCACTAAGCAGCGAGCTGGCGGATTTACGTCGTATCAAAACGGCAGAGGAAATTGCCCTCCATCGCCAGGCTGAACATATCGGTGACATTGCTTTTGAAGAAATTTTAAAGGAACTGAAGCCGGGAATTACCGAACTGGAAGTGGCAGCAAAATTAGAGTACATTATGAAGATGAACGGCGCAGACAAGCTAAGTTTTGAGTCTATCATTGCTTCCGGTGTAAATTCTTCTAAGCCGCACGCAGAACCTGGTCATAAAAAGATTGCATCCGGAGATTTTGTCACTATGGATTTTGGTTGTGTATACAACGGTTATTGCTCCGATATGACAAGAACGGTTGTGGTGGGCAAGGCAAATGAGAAGCAAAAGGAAATTTACAATACGGTTCTGAAGGCTCAGCTGGCAGTGCTTGATATGTTAAAGCCGGGATTGCCGGGTAAGGCATACGACAAAGTGGCAAGAGACATTATTTACGGTGCAGGCTACGAAGGCTACTTCGGTCATGGCCTTGGCCACAGTGTTGGTTTGGAAATTCACGAGAACCCGCGCTTCTCCATGATAGAAGAGGATATCGTGGAAGCAGGTATGATTATGACGGTGGAACCGGGCATTTATATTCCGGATTTTGGCGGTGTCAGAATCGAAGATATGGTGGTTCTTACTGAAGACGGATACGAGAATTTGACCTATTCCAAGAAAGAATTAATAGAATTATAAAAAATATGTTGAAAAAATTCCTGTTTTAGGTTAAACTATGATAAGTATATTATGCACGCAGTAAAAAACTGCTACTTAAGGAGGATTTATACATGATTTCTGCAGGCGATTTTAGAAATGGTCTCACACTTGAAATTGAAGGAAATGTAGTACAGGTTATCGAGTTCCAGCACGTTAAGCCGGGTAAGGGTGCAGCGTTCGTAAGAACCAGATTAAAGAACATCAAGAATGGTGGTATTATTGAAAAGACTTTCCGTCCAACTGAAAAGTTCCCTGCTGCTCACATCGAAAGATCTGACATGCAGT
>JAZQJL010000205.1:0-12957 GCA_045541595.1 Lachnospiraceae bacterium
GCCGTACATGGACCATTAATGCGTCAGGTAAAGGCTTCGTTCGGTAAAATAAGCGACAAAAAGGCCATCCTTGAAATGGCTGCAGCATCCGGCCTGTTTTTGCTACAAGAGGAAGAAAGAAATCCGCTTAAAACTACTTCCTACGGCACCGGTGAGCTTATTGCAGCTGCGCTAAAGGCCGGTTGTCGGGAGATTACGGTTGCTATTGGAGGATCGGCTACCAATGACGGTGGAATGGGTTGTATGAGCGCCCTGGGAGTGCGCTTTTTAGACGCAAGCGGAACAGAACTTTCCCCTATCGGAGAAAATTTAGCAAAGGTAGCAGAAATTGATTTAAGCAATCTTCTTCCGGAGGCGCTGGAGGCAGATTTTACGGTAATCTGTGACGTAACAAACCCGCTTTGCGGAACGCAGGGTGCTACTTATACCTACGGGGCTCAAAAAGGCGGCACTCCGGAAATTTTAAAAGAACTGGAAGCAGGTATGTGTAATTATCGCAATGTCATCCAAAAGAAATTCGGTATGGATCCGGATGACGTTCCGGGCGCGGGGGCGGCAGGCGGCCTGGGATGTGCCCTGGCAGTGCTCTTAAAGGCAAAACTGAAATCCGGTATTGAAACGGTACTCGATCTGATGGAATTTGATTCACAGCTGCAAGGTGTTTCTCTGGTTGTTACGGGAGAAGGAACCCTGGACCTGCAATCCTGTTACGGAAAGGTGGTTCAGGGTGTCGGGATGCGTTGCAAACGGGCCGGCATTCCGGCAGTGGCTCTGGTGGGCAGTATGGGCGAAGGAGCGGAGCAAATTTATGAATACGGTATTTCTTCCGTTATGACAACCGTAAATGCGGTTAAGCCTTTGACGGAATTTCTTGAACAGGCAGAACAGCTATATTATGATGCTGCGGTTCGCATGTTTTCTATGATAAATACGGGAAGAAAGTTGTAGAGTTTTGCCTCTTACTTGCAAAAAAATTCAAAAAAATAAAACCCTGTATAAAACTTTATCATTCGGAAAAACTAAAGCTGAATGATAAAAAGAAAGGCAGGGGTTAATGTGAAAATAAGTGATGTTTTTAGAAAACGGGCACTGTTTGGTGTTGCAATTTTTTGTATTACAGCAATTGCAACGGTTGGCGCATTAAGCATAGGAGGAAATAAGGAGGATGACACACCGGATTCGTTAGTGGATTTAAATGAAACCAATGAGCCCGGAGATAAGGAGCAACTGGCAGAAGGGGATCAAACACAAACACCGGAAGTGAAAGATCCGTCCCAGGTGGCGGAAAATCCTGACGAGAAAAAAGATCCGGAAGTGGAGAATCCGTCTCAGGCAGAGGAACAGCCTGACGTAACACAGACACCGGAAGTGGAAAATCCACCTCAGGTAGCAGAAAATCCGGGTGAGGAGAAAGAACCGGAAGTGGAAGCTCCATCCCAGGTAGCAGATACACCGGATGAGCCGGAACAGACAGAAGTATTAAGTCCTCAGCTTATTGCGGAACAGCTGAATTTTGACAAATCAGCAGGTCTTATGTGGCCGATTTCCGGAGAGATAGTAATTCCGTACAGCCCGGACCATGGAGTATTCCATTTTACGCTGGAGCAGTTTAGCGCAAGTGAAGCTGTAGTGTTATCTTCTACCGTGGGCACTGAGGTAAAAGCGGCTGCCAAGGGTGTAGTAACTTCCATTGAAGAGGATGTACGCACCGGAACTACGGTAACATTAGCGCTGGGCAATAATACTGCTTTGGTGTATGGCCAGCTGGACGTGGCTGACTTGAAAGAAGGCGATGTGGTAGAAGCCGGCGAGTGTATCGGCACCGTGGCAGAGCCAACCAGATATTATGTGGTGGAGGGACCAAATCTTTACTTTAAGGTAATGGAGGGTGAGAAAAGTATTGACCCGACAGAACTTTTAAAAAGTGAATAAAGCTATATAAAAAGCGGTCGGTGAAGCTGGTACAGTATCAGATGCTGCGTGGCAGCAGAATGGGTATGTGTGGGGTGAACCGACCGCTGTGTTTTTGAAAAGAAGAATCAAGGAGCGATTACCTATGTACCAGCTCATATTGTACTATATGCAAAAAAAATAAAAATGTGCCGGGCATCATCATAAAATAATGCTTCGGCACATGTTTGAAACCAGTTTTACATAAGAAGGGAAGTATCTAACAGACGGAACATAGTCATAAAGTGACACATGCTGCCTGCCAGTACAAAGCAATGAAAAATTTCGTGAGAACCAAAGTTTTTGTGAAGGCGGTTGAACACCGGAAATTTGCAGGCATAAATGACACCGCCAATGGTATAGATAATGCCGCCGGCCAGCAGCCAGAGAAAAGCACTGCGGTCCAGCAAGGCGAAAATATCGCCGAAGGAAAATACACACAACCAGCCCATGGCAATGTACAGCACTGCGGATACCCATTTTGGGCAGTTAATAAAGAAGATGCATTGCAAAATGCCCAACAGGGCTACACTCCATACCAGGAGAAACAGGGAGGTGCCGCCGGCCCCCTGTAATGTTATCAGACAAACCGGTGTGTAGGAGCCGGCAATCAGGACGTAAATCATGATGTGATCCAGCTTTTTGAGTATACGGTTGGTCTTTTCCGACAGGTTAAACGTATGATAGATTGTGCTGGCGGAATATAGTAAAAACATACTTACCGCAAAAATTCCTAGGGAAAACAAATAAATCGGATGCTCGCCTTTGGCAGCCCGGGAAAGCAGAGGCAGGGCGGCCAGCAATACAAGAATAACACCGATGAAATGGGTAACGGCACTACCGGGATCTTTTGGGTTAGCAATGTTTTTTTGGAAAGTTTCTTTGGACATAAATAATTCCTCCTTTTGATTAGTTTGTCAGTGATTAGTATATGAAACGCGAAATAAAGTTATTCAAAACATAAGATGTAGTTTTTGAAACTACATCAATTGTAATTTAATACTACAACATATAATTTTAAATTGCAAGAGTTATTTTCATATTTTGCATTTCTAACAAAAGGGAATAAGATTTCGCTTGCAAGTTCCACCGGTCATAGAGTAGAATAAAAGGAAAGAACAGGAGAAGAGAGGAACGCCATGGACATTCAGATCGGAGATATTGTAACCTTGAAAAAACAGCATCCTTGCGGAAGTAAGGAGTGGGAAGTATTACGTGTGGGTATGGACTTCCGCTTAAAGTGCATGGGATGTGAACATCAGGTCATGATTCCCCGCAAACAGGTAGAAAAAAATATCCGCCAGATTGTAAAAGCGGAAGTAAAGAAAGAAGCGGAATAAGAGAGAGTATATGCAACGAGAAGACTGGAGATTTTGTAAAAAGTGTCTGGTGCGGGACTTTGACGAAGGAGATTTGTTTCGTACCATGCAGGAATACATTGCCCGTATTGATGAAGACATAAAAACCCCGGCGGAAGAATACGAAGAACGCTTGCGTATTTGCATGTCATGCGACAGCCTTATGAACGGCATGTGCGGAAAATGCGGTTGCTATGTGGAAATGCGGGCAGCAGTAAAAACACATTACTGTCCGGCGGTACAAAAGAAGTGGTAAATGAAAAGCGGTGTTTTTGCATCGCTTTTTCGCATCATTTAAAGCTTCGTTTGGAGCTTTAAAAAATGGGACAGGAGAATCTGACATGAGAAAACATATAGGTATAGTGATATTTTTGCTATGCATGATAGGAATGTTTTGTGGCTGCAACCAGCCTTTGACTAAAAAGGGGGGAGCTCTTTTGACACCGGCGGCCACGGCCACGCCGGAACCGGCGCCGACAGTGACAAATACGCCAACCCCAACAAGCACGCCTACGCCAACCAATACGCCGACCCCAACAAGTACGCCGACACCAACGAGTACGCCAACCCCAACGAGTACGCCAACCCCAACAAGTACACCTACGCCAACCCCTAAGCCGTCCGTCACCTTGACGATGGTAGGGGATATTTTATTGCATGACCGGATTCATAATTACTGCGTGCAGGAGGACGGAGGCTACAATTACGATGCTATCTTTGCCAACCTGAGGGAAGAAATTTCCGGGGTGGATCTGGCGCTGGTAAATCAGGAGGTTGTGCTGGGCGGAGCAGAGCTTGGGATTTCCGGCTACCCGTCATTTAATGCTCCTACGGAAGTGGGAGATGCGCTGGCAAGCGCCGGCTTTGATGTGGTGCTTCATGCTACCAATCATGCGCTGGACAAAAGAAAACAGGGTGTACTGAACACTCTGACGTTTTGGGAGGAGAACTATCCGGACATTGGAGTGCTGGGCATTCATGACAGCACCGAAGATAAGGAAGAACTATACATTGCAGAGGTGGAGGGCATCCGCATTGCCATTTTAAATTATACATACGGAACCAACGGAGTAGCCATGCCTGAGGATATGCCATATGCAGTGGATATGTTGGAGGAACAGGCGGTTCTGGAAGATTTGAAGCTTGCCCGGGAACAGGCGGATTTTATCATCGTCTGTCCGCACTGGGGAACGGAATATTCCCTGGAGCCGGATTGGCGCCAGAAACAATGGACCGGGATTTTTTTGGAGAACGGAGTGGACCTGGTGTTGGGAACCCATCCCCATGTGATTGAGCCGGTGGAGTGGCACACAAATAAAGAAACCGGTGAGCAGATGTTAGTGTATTACTCCATTGGAAACTTTGTTAACTGGACTTCCGGCGAAGGAAAAGGAACGGCAAACCGGATGGTGGGAGGCATGGCCAATGTGACTATTGAACCGGATGAAAACGGAGTGATTCATATTGCGGATTATGGTGTGGAAGCCATTGTCTGCCATGTGGAAAAGAAAAGGAACGGCATTACTGTATACCCTCTGTCAGAATATACAAAGGAGCTGGCAGAGCAGAACGCCATCCGGAACCAGGACAAAAACTTCTCCCTGGAGTATTGCATCGACTTGTGCGACGAGGTGTGGGGAGAATTATGGCGATAATTTGATGAAAAAGTGGTTGACAAGCGGAATTCTTTATGGTAAAATTTTGTTTCGTGACGAGTAAATTTTTCCTTGCTCTTTTCCACGGAAAAGGGCCAGAGACCAAAAGGAGGTGCAACACAACTATGAACCAGTATGAATTAGCGTTAGTTGTAAGTGCAAAAGTTGAGGATGACGTAAAGGCAGCCACTGTAGAAAAGGCTCAGAAGTACATTACCAGATTCGGCGGCGTTGTAACAAACGTAGAAGATCAGGGTAAGAAGAGACTTGCTTACGAAATTCAGAAGATGAAAGAAGCATATTACTTCTTCATTCAGTTCGATGCTGATGCTACAGTCCCAGCGGAAGTTGAGAAGAGAGTACGCATTATGGACAATGTCATCAGATTCTTATGCGTTAGACGGGATGCAGAATAATAGGAGGTATTCCTAATGAACAGAGTTATCTTAATGGGTAGACTCACTCGTGACCCTAACATCAGTTACTCCCAGAGCGGAGACAATATGGCAATCGCAAGATTCACTCTTGCAGTTGACAGACGCGGCAGACGCCAGGACGGCGCTGACCAGCAGACAGCAGATTTCATCGGCTGTGTATGCTTTGGCAGACAGGCAGAATTTGCTGAAAAGTATTTAAGACAGGGTACGAAGATTGCTGTAACCGGCAGAATCCAGACAGGCAGCTACACAAACAAAGACGGTCAGAAGGTTTACACAACAGACGTTGTGTTAGACGACATCGAATTTGCAGAGAGCAAGAATGCACAGGGTGGTGGCGATAGCAACTATTCCTATCAGGCTCCAAGCAGACCGGCACCAAGTGCAGCAGGTGATGGATTCATGAATATTCCAGACGGAATAGACGAAGAATTACCATTTAACTAAAATGGAACAGTCGATTGGATAAGGAGGTAATAACCATGGCTATGACAAAGACAGATAAGCCTGAAAGAACAGACGCTCCTATGAAGAGACGCGTTGTTCGTAGAAGAAAGAAAGTTTGTGTTTTCTGTGCAGACAAGACAAACACAGGTATCGATTATAAGGATGTTAACAAGTTAAAGAGATATGTATCCGAGAGAGGCAAAATCCTTCCTCGCAGAATTACCGGCAACTGCGCTAAGCATCAGAGAGCTTTAACAGTAGCAGTTAAGAGAGCACGTCACGTAGCACTCATGCCATATACTCTT
Organism: Lachnospiraceae bacterium; assembly: GCA_045541595.1. Taxonomy (GTDB): domain Bacteria; phylum Bacillota; class Clostridia; order Lachnospirales; family Lachnospiraceae; genus SIG299. Next base: position 6,153 of record JAZQJL010000205.1, read on the forward strand.
GACTAATATAAGCTTTATAAGAGAGTTCAAAACCGCAATGGCGAAAGCCGTTGCGGTTTTTTTACTTCATAGGAACTTATAAGCTAAAAAAGGCGGTGCATTTCGCACCGCCTTTTTTAAATTTTACCAATCCCAATCAGGATAGAAAATAGAAATTTCTACGTTGTAGTAGTTACTGCCGTACTGGGAAGCGTCATATCCGGAGAAGGAGAATCCGCTTTCATCGTCATAGGTATAATCTTCTACAAGTTCAGCTGTGATAGTGTATGTACCTCCGAGAACCGCGAAGATTTCGTTGGCAATGCGGAGTGCCTCGTCCTTGGATTCGTTGTAAATGCTGACGGAAGCAAATTCACCGGAAACTGCATCAAAGGTGAAATCAATGCTGTTATCCCAGCTGTTTGGATCGCTAAATTCGTAATCTGTGGAGTAGTAGCTGCGTACGTCGTCGTATTCGATGCTACCCCATACCCAGAAGTAAGAATCGATGTCTGTTTCGCAGTTTGCAATTGCCTTTTCTGCAATGCCAAACATAGCCTGAATCTGGTCATCGGTTACTGCAAGAGTATCAAAACCTGTGGAAGGCTTGCCTGCTGCAAGAACTTCTTCTTCTAAAGGATCAAAGTCAACGTATCCGTCTTCATCAACGGTATAACCGGTTAAGCCCATGAAGTCATCGGTATAACCTTGCGGAATTTCGAAAGTGCCACCATCGCCTCTGGTGTCATCGTCGCCGTAGTCATCGCCGTAATCATCGCCGTAATCAACATCTGGAGTGCTCATGCCCATGAGCTCCATCAGGAATGGGTAGTCTTCCATAAGCTGGAGTAAGTCGTTAAGCAGAGTGTCCAAATCAAGACTGTTAGTCCATGTTTCAATATCTGTGGTGTTCTGTGGAACAGAGATGTCAGCGTAATCTCTGACATCTGCAGTGATGGAAACAGTAACATATTCCATGCCGAAAGAAGCAAGAGTGCAGGTGGCATCTACATGATCCTTAGAAACGGTTTCGTTTAATACAAGGGATACGCCATCAGATTCCAGCGTCACATCATAAGTGACAGTTCCGTTTTTGTTGGTGCATTCCATGCTGAGTTCAACAGTATCTAAAACTGCATCAAAGGCGAAGGAATTGTCATCATATTCGTACTCGATAGTACCCATTGGCTCTTCGTTATCAAAAACAAGAGTAACAACGCCGCTCTTTTCGGTTTCCTTTACGGAAGTCATGCCGATGGTAATGGAGCTGTCTTCTTCAACGCTGTACAGGCAGAAGCCTAAAGCTGTGTTGATAAATACAAAAGGCTCGTTAGTTGCGGTGTCCGGATAGCAGGCCCATGCGTAGTCGCCCTTGTCATTTACATAGTATTCAAGGAAGAGAGTCTTAGCTTCGGAAGACTTCATGTCTTCGAGATCGAAATTAACTTCTGCGTATTTGCTAAGCTCTGCTTCAAAAGCTTCTAATACTTTAACGAGTGCATCAACGCTGGCGCTGACGGTGTGTTTTTCACCGGTCATGGTGTAGTCGCCGGTACCGATGGTGACATCCTTTGTGATGCCGTCTACCTTCTGGAAGCAATTCACAAGGTCTGTTACGAATGTGCGGAACATGGTGGTAATTTCTTCGTTGGAAGGAAGCTCCTGAGCGGTACCTGTCATGCTGAATTCTACATCACCGGCCTCCATCAGTTCTTCCCAGGAAGCGGCTGCATAATTAGTAGAATACTTTGGAAGATTGAACATCAGGTTCTTGTCATCCGCAAACACATTCGCAGTGATAACTTCGGATGTGTTTAAAAATAAACCAAGATTTGCAGCGACGCTGTCTTTGATGTCTACAGTACCGGATGCGCTGATGGATTCCAATCCGTCAAGACCGAGTAATTCAACAATATCATCACCAAGGGAAACTTCTAAGGATACGTCGTATCCGGCACCCTTGCTGAAATCCATACTGGTTTCCGGCTGACTGGACATCATAGCATCAAATTGAGCCGGAAGCTTATCTAAATTGGTCTTTGCCAAATTTTCCGGTATCGGAGTAGATGTTGCTGTTGGTTCTGGTGTTGGGGAAGTATGTTTATCGTCCTTATTACAGCCCACCGAGAATACGAGAGCAAATAACAGGAGTAAACAGTAGAGTTTTCTTTTCATTTAGTTACCTCCTAAATTTCTTTTGCCTATTAAAGTCAAAAAGTATTTTACATTCAATATCATAAAATGTCAATAGTAAAGGGGGCTGGTTATATGAACATTTATTGACATATGCGGGGTTCTAAGTTAAAATAAAGGGTAGGAAAGAAGGGTTTACAAGCAAAAGAAAATTCGTTAGGAGAGGGCATATGGAGAAAGACTATTTAACCAATTTACCAAATCGAAGAAGTTTGTATCAGTATTACCTGAATCTTCCTCAGGAAAATAAAATTCATGCCATGTTTTTAGACGTGGACAATTACAAAAAGGTAAACGATATTCACGGGCATAACATGGGCGACCAGTTGCTGGTTTGTATTGCCAACTTTTTGATTGCGGAAGACATCGGATTTGTTGCCCGCTTAGGCGGCGATGAATTTGTAATTATATTAGACGGAACCATTCCTATGGATGAGGTACCTTCCATTGCGGAGCATCTGATAAAAGGCTTCAAGGAGATGGACTTCAGAAAGGACGTGCTTTCTCTTATTTCCCTGAGCGTGGGTGTTATCAGAAATCAGGAAGTAAAGCAGTCCCTGGATGATATTCTGGCAAAGTGCGATACGGCCATGTATCAGTCAAAATGTAACGGAAAGAACCGTTATACTTTGTACAGTGAGCTGACCTCTACGTTTGAGCTGAATAAGCAGATTGAAGAAGAAAAGGAAGCTGCACTGGAAAATGGTGAGTTCCAGATTTTCTTCCAGCCAAAGGTCAATATGGTCACATCCGAATTATATGGTGCAGAAGCATTGTCCCGGTGGGTGCATCCGACAGACGGAGTCCGTCTGCCAAAGGTGTACATTGATTTATTTGAAAAGAATGGCTTTATTGCAAAGCTGGATATGTATGTGTTTGAAGAGGTGTGCCGTATCAAAGCTACATGGAAGGGCAAAAAATATGAGCACATTCCGGTTTCCATTAATATGTCCCGTTTACATTTATACGACAGAAAATTCCCAAGCCGCTTAGAGTCTATTGCAAAGAAATATGAAATTGAAGTTTCGGAACTGGAAATTGAAATTACGGAAAGTACATTTATTAAAGATAGCGACGAGCTGATTGCCGTGGTAGATTCCCTGAAGAAAAAAGGTTTCATGGTATCTATCGATGACTTTGGTTCCGGTTTCTCCGCCTTATATCTGTTAAAAGACTTACCGGTGGATACCATTAAAATTGACAGAGGATTCTTGCAGTCCTCTGCTAACGACAGTCGGGGAAAAACCGTACTTCGAAATATCATCACCATGTGTAAAGACTTAAAAATGGATGTGGTTACCGAGGGTATTGAAACCAAGGAACAGGTACAGTTTATCATCAGCTGCGGCTGTCAGATTGCTCAGGGATTTTTCTATGCAAAGCCATTGCCGTTAAAGGAGTTTTACGGATTTGCAGAAGAGTATATCGGCAATGCCAAGGATAACTACACGTTCCGTTTAAACGGAAGCTTAAAATCCGAGGACGGAAGTCTGGAAGGAAAAATCAATGGTCAGGGTCTGTTCTATGGTCAGGGCATTTTCTCCGACAGCAGTTCCATGTATTTTCCGGGTGGTGAGCAGGAAGAGAATACGGTGGTTCTTCCAAACGAGATTATTGTAAGTGATAGTTTTACCATATCCATGTGGATTCGTCCAAAGACAGTAACTACCTGGACCTCTGCATTATTCGTTAAATTTGAAAGCGGATTCTGCAGTATCGTTCCGTTTGCATGGGAAGGAAGTTCCTGTTGCCGAATCAGAGATGCCACAGTAGTAAACGGCTGGCATGATATCGCTTCCTGCCAGTTCAGGGAAAATGTCTGGTACCATTATGTGATTACCTATAATGCCAAAACAGAAACGGCGGTGGGATTTATGAACGGAGAAGCGGTAGGCCGTTTGGAAAATGTTCCGACCAACCGTTTCGTAAACCTCGCCCTTATCGGCGGAGATTTATACCAGCCGTCTTTCCACGGAAATATTTGCGAAGTGGTCTTTTATAACGAAGCAAAGGATTATGACTTTGTAAAGAAGTTACACCTTTCTTATACACAAGATGAGAAGTTTATTGCCTTTAACCAGTAACCTTTTATGGGGAGACGCTCATGGTACAAACGGAAAAAGATTATCTGACTAATTTACCAAATAGAAAAACTCTATATCAGTATTACTATGTTTTAGACCCGGACAGTACGGTTCATGCCATGTTCCTGGATATCGACAACTTTAAAAAAGTAAACGATATCCACGGACATAATATGGGTGACCAGTTGCTAATCTGCATTGCGCAGTTCCTACAGAGAAAACTGGAAAACGGAATGATTGCCCGCATTGGCGGAGACGAGTTTGTGGTTCTTTTAGATGGTGCAATACCGGAGGAATCTGTTCCTGCCCTTGCAGAAAACATATTGTCCGAGTTTAAAGAAATAGATTTCCGCCGGGATATTTTATCCCTGGTATCTTTAAGTATAGGCATACTTTGCAATCAGCCAAGAGAGCAATCCCTGGATGACATTATTGCTAAGTGTGATATGGCGATGTACCACGCCAAGTGTAACGGCAAAAACAGATACGTTTTGTATAGTCAGCTGGACTCCATGTATGAGTTAAACCACAGAATGGAAGAGGAAATGGAAGATGCCTTAAAAAATGGTGAATTCCAGGTGTTTTTCCAGCCAAAGATGAACATGGTTACGTCGCAGATGTGCGGAGCAGAGGCCCTGTCCCGTTGGATACATCCGGTGGATGGTATCCGCGTTCCTAAAATGTACATGGAGCTGTTTGAAAAAAACGGTTTTGTAATTAAACTGGATTACTTTATTTTTGAAGAAGTATGTCGCCTGAAGGCTTCCTGGAAAGGAAAAAGATACGAGCATATTCCGGTTTCCATCAATATTTCCAGACTTCATTTATATGATAAAAACTTTCCTGATCGGATTGAAGAAATCGTAAATAAGTATGGTGTGGAACTTACGGAAATCGAATTGGAATTTGCGGAAAAAGCATTTATTAAAGACAGCGACGAATTGATTACAATGATGGAGCGACTGAAGGCAAAAGGCTTCCACGTTTCCATTGATGACTTCGGTTCCGGATTCTCTGCGTTGTATTTGTTAAAAGACTTACCGGTGGACACTATTAAAATTGACCGGGGCTTTGTACGTTCTTCCGCCAATGATAAACGAGGTAAAAAAGTACTTCGGAACATTATTACCATGTGTAAGGAACTTAAAATGGACGTGGTAGTAGAAGGTGTGGAAACAAAGGATCATGTGAAATTTATGATCAGTTGCGGATGCCAGGTGGCCCAGGGACTGTTTTATGCAAGACCATTGCCTTTAAAAGAGTTCTACTATTATGCAGAAGAAAACATCGGTAGAGAAAAGGGTACCTATACCTTCCGCATGAACGGAAATTTAAAAGCGGAAGAATACAACTTACAGGGAGAGATAAGCGGCGAGGGAATTACGTATGGCCAGGGTATTTTTAAAGACAGTATGTCTTTATACTTGCCGGGAGGACCAAAAGAAAAAAATGTAGTTCTGTTGCCGAGCGAAGCCATCCAAAATGACAGCTACTCTATCTCTATGTGGATCCGTGCCAAAGTATCCCAGGAATGGACCTCTCTGCTATTTGTAAAATTTGAAAGCGGCTTTTTGAGTATTGTTCCACAGGCGTGGCCGGGAACATCCACCTGCCGTCTCAGAGATTCCAGATATGTCAACGGCTGGTATGATGTAACTGCCTGCCACCTGACAGAGCATGCATGGTATCACTATATGATGACATATAATGCAAAAACAGAAACTGCCATGGTATTTATAAACGGCGAACCGGTGGGGCATTTGGAAAATATTCCTGCAAATCATTTTGCAAACCGCATTGTGGTGGGAGGAGACGTTTTCAAACCTTCCTTCAACGGAAATGTGTGTGAGATGGTTTTCTACAATGAAGTGAAGGACTACGACTACATTAAGAAACTTCATCGGTCTTATACGGAGCGGGAAGATTTTATAGCATTCTAATTTCGATACGGGGGTGTTGCAGTTATTTCAATTTCCTCTTGCTATTTCAATAAAAAACTGGTACACTAATGAAATAAATTTAGTGAATTAAAGCGAAAAAAGTCTTGGAGGAGTTTATGGAACAGCTTTACATCCCAAAAGGGTATAAATCGGAACTGGATATTAGAGAAACCCAGAGAGCAATCAAAAGCGTAAAGGATCATTTCGAGCGTCAGCTGGCAAAGAAGCTAAACCTGACCCGTGTGTCTGCACCTTTATTTGTTAAACCGGAGTCCGGTCTGAATGATAATTTAAATGGTGTGGAGCGTCCGGTTTCCTTTGGAATCAAAGAGCAGAACGATGCGGAAGTAGAAATTGTCCATTCTCTGGCAAAGTGGAAGCGTCAGGCATTAAAGGCATATGGCTTCTCTTATGGAGAAGGTTTATACACTGATATGAATGCCATCCGCCGTGATGAAGATACCGATAATATTCACTCCATCTTTGTAGACCAGTGGGACTGGGAAAAAATCATCCTGCAGGATGAACGCAACGTAGAAACTTTAAAGCATGTGGTGCGCAAGGTATATGCGGCGCTTCGCGAAACAGAGCACTATATGGCAGATAAGT
>JAZQJL010000206.1:0-7145 GCA_045541595.1 Lachnospiraceae bacterium
CGGAAGAACTGATTGCCCAGGATCCCCTGGAGGACCGGTCTTCTTCCAGACTATTGGTTTTAGACAAGGAAAGCGGTGCCACAAAGCACCTGACCTTTACCCATATCCTGGATTATTTAAAAGAGGGAGACTGCCTGGTGATCAATAATACCAAGGTAATTCCGGCCCGCTTAATCGGTGAAAGAATATTGCCGGAACAGGCCGGTGCAGCTTCGGAGACCAAGGGAGCGCAAATAGAACTTCTTCTTTTAAAACGGCGGGAAAATGATATTTGGGAAACTCTTGTAAAGCCGGGAAAAAAAGCAAAGCCGGGCACAAAAATTAAGTTTGGCGATGGCATTCTTACCGCAGAAGTGCTGGATATCGTAGAAGAAGGAAACCGTTTGGTGCAGTTTCATTATGACGGCATTTTCGAAGAGATTTTAGACCGTCTGGGTCAAATGCCGCTGCCTCCGTACATTACACACAAACTGCAGGATAAAAACCGGTATCAGACGGTGTATGCAAAGCATGAGGGGTCCGCAGCGGCGCCGACGGCAGGCCTGCACTTTACCAAGGAACTTTTGGCAGAAGTGGAAAAACGGGGAATTACCATTGCCAACGTAACATTACATGTGGGTCTTGGTACTTTCCGGCCGGTAAAAGAAGAAAATATTTTGGATCACCACATGCACACGGAGTCTTACCAGGTGTTGGAAGAAGAGGCCAAGAAAATCAATGATACAAAAAAAAGAGGCGGCCGGGTGATTTGCGTAGGCACCACCAGTTGCCGTACCGTGGAATCTGCAGCAGACGAAAACGGCTTAGTGCAGGCGGGGGAAGAAGATACCGGTATTTTCATTTATCCGGGGTACCGCTTTAAGGTACTGGACGGACTGATTACCAACTTCCATTTGCCGGAATCTACACTTTTAATGTTGGTTTCCGCATTGGCAGGAAGAGAAAATATCTTAGCTGCATATAATGAAGCTGTGCAGGAACGCTATCGGTTCTTTTCCTTTGGCGATGCCATGATGATTATATAGTCGGGAGGAAATTAGTATGACGAGAGAACAGTATGAGGATATGATGGAATTTGTACAAGAGGATATCAATACGATTACAGATTACCTGGAAGTGAATTACGATGATTTGACTCTGGAAGATATTTGTATGCTGTATCGTGTGTTTTTAGAGGAAGACACAGAAGAGGAAGATAAAGAAGAAATTCATCGTGAACTGTTAGAACAGTTATATGATATGGCGGAAGAGCATCCGAAGGAAATGCTCCGGGCAGCAAAAAAAGTACAGAATTATCTTGAAAAATAAGAAAAAACAGAATCCTGTTCCTGGGATTCTGTTTTTTTTGCATGCGTTTTAAGTTAAGAACGGATATAAATATGATAACCGTTGGTTTCTAATACTTTAGTTGCTTTTGCCACGGCTTCTTTGTCGTAAAATTCAATACGCAGAACGCCCTGCTCAAATTCGCGGTTATGAATAATACCAATGTTTTTGATGCTGATGCCATGCAGGGATAACAAAGTAGCAAGTAATGCCAGGGCGCCGGTTTCGTCTTTAATGTCTACAAACAGTTCGTAAGGAGTAATCAGCACGCCTTTTGCTTTAGCAGGGATGGAATCCCTGTAGTTGCCGGCAATATCAAACATGTGATATAAACTGTCTTTTTCTTCGGCAAGAATCATGCGTTTTGCTTCTTCCAAGGAGTCCTGGTAGCGGGTCAGCATATCGCAGATGCTTTCTTTGTTAGACATACAAATGTGCTCCCAAATTTCCGGAGAAGAAGAAGCAATACGGGTAATGTCTTTAAAACCTCCGGCAGCAAGAAGACGCATTTTTGGCTCTAAAGGACCGGCATTCTGAATCAAATTTACCAGCTGTGCTGCGATAATATGCGGTACGTGGCTGATGGCGGCAGTGATTTTATCATGTTCTGCCGGGGCTAAGATGATTGGAATTGCACCCATGATTTTAACCAGGGAGGAATACTCTTCTAAAACAGAGTCCGTAGTTTCTTTTGTTGGAGTTAAAATGTAATAAGCGTTTTCCAGTAACAGGGTATTGGAATGTTCATAGCCGGTTTTTTCGGAACCGGTCATGGGATGGCCGCCGATAAAACAGTGGTCTAACCCAAGCTCGGTTACTTTATCATGAATGTTGCCTTTGACGCTTCCGACGTCGGTGAGCAGGCAGTCCGGCCGGATAATATCTTTAAGCAGGGCTAAATATTCAATGTTTTTTTGCACCGGTGCACAAAGAAAAATCATATCGCAGGCAGAAAAGTCTGCCAGATTGGCAGTGATATAGTCTAAAACCCCATCTTCCTTTGCTAATGTCAGGGAGCGGGACGGAGTAGCGCCATATTGAAAGGCAGTCAGTACCGGGGGGGCTTTTACTAATTCTTTTAATGCACGGGCAATGGAACCGCCAATCAAACCAAAGCCGATAAATCCATAATGTTTTGCTGACATGGTAGCAAACTCCTTTCAAAATAAATGAATTCCTAATCTGTATTCATTTTAGTTCAATCAAAAGGGTTTGTCAATACTATATTGCTTTAAAGCGTTACGCTTTAAAGTGAAACAAAAAGTGACGCTTTGGATTGATAGAAAACGAAAAACATAGTATACTATAAGTTAAAGCTATCATGAGGAGAGAGTTATGAAACAAGGGTTAAAAAAGTTTATCGGAGATAAAAAATTTTATAAAATGGTACTGCTGATTGCAGTTCCGATTATGATACAAAACGGTATTACCAATTTTGTGAGTCTGCTTGACAACATTATGGTAGGACAGGTTGGCACCAACCAGATGTCCGGTGTTGCCATTGCAAACCAACTGATTTTTGTGTATAGCCTGTGCATTTTCGGTGGTATGTCCGGTGCAGGAATTTTCGGAGCACAGTTTTACGGGCAGGGAAATACGGACGGTCTGCGGTATGTATTCCGCTTTAAACTGGTCATAGGATTTCTGATTACCGCCATTGCTACCGTTGTACTCAGCATGTTTGGAGAACCGTTAATTTCTCTGTATCTGGATGAAGGTAATACCGCGGTTGCAAATGCGGAAACGCTGATGTATGCCATGCAGTATCTTCGGATTATGCTGGTTGGCCTGATTCCTTTTGTGGTGGTGCAGATATATGCCAGCACCTTACGTGAAACCAGCGAAGCGATTCTTCCGATGGCTGCCGGCATCGTGGCGGTAATTGTAAACCTGGTGCTGAACTATATTTTAATTCTGGGCAAATTTGGAGCACCGGCCCTTGGAGTGGAAGGTGCGGCTATCGCCACGGTAACCGCCCGATTTGTGGAGTGCTTTATTGTTGTACTCTGGACACATCGCCACAAAGAAAAAAATCCTTATATTGTGGGTGCATATAAGAGTCTGATGATTCCGGGTGACCTGATGTTAAAGATTATTAAAAAAGGCACACCGCTTCTTATTAACGAGGCATTGTGGTCCCTGGGAATGGCAACCTTGCTGCAATGTTATTCCGTTCGCGGGCTCGGTGTTGTGGCGGGTATGAACATTTCCAATACCATTGTAAATTTGTTTAACGTAACATTTATGGCCCTCGGCACATCCGTTTCCATTGTGGTAGGAAAGCTGCTCGGCGCAGGTAAGATGGAAGAGGCAAAGGATACGGACCGCAAGCTGATTGCGTTTTCCGTGGTAAGCTGTATTGTGATTGCAGCAGTGGTAATTGTGCTGGCACCGCTGTTTCCGGAACTTTACAACACGGAGGCAGAGGTAAAGAATTATGCGAAGAATTTTATTGTAATCGCTGCCATGTTTATGCCGCAGCATGCCTTTTTACATGCGGCTTATTTCACACTTCGTTCCGGCGGAAAAACCGTAATTACCTTCCTGTTTGACAGCGGATTTATGTGGGTGGTTTCCATTCCGTTTGCGTTTGTATTAAGCCGCTACAGCAGTTTTTCCATTGAAGTTGTATATGCCATGTGCCAGGGCATAGAATTTTTGAAATGTATCCTGGGCTTTATCCTGCTGAAAAAAGGTATCTGGCTCAATAACATTGTAGATAACAAAGAGTAGAAGAACGCAAAAGAAGGAGAACAGTATGAAGGATTTTTTACCGATTTGCAGAGAGGATATGGAAAAGCGGGGCTGGGATCAATGCGACTTTGTGTATGTCATTGGTGACGCGTATGTGGATCATACTTCCTTTGGACCGGCCATTATCAGCCGCGTATTGGAAAGCCACGGATACCGGGTAGGAATTATTTCCCAGCCGGATTGGAAGGACGAAAGCAGCATTACCATCCTTGGTACGCCAAGACTTGGTTTCCTTGTTTGCGGAGGCAATATGGATACCATGGTAAATCATTATACGGTAGCAAAAAAACGCCGTCAGAATGATGCTTATACGCCGGGAGGTGAAATCGGCAGACGTCCGGACCGGGCAACGATTGTATACAGCAATTTAATCCGTAAGGTGTACAAGCAGATCCCGATTATTATCGGAGGAATTGAAGCTTCCCTTCGTCGTCTCGGACATTATGATTACTGGAGCGATAAAGTAAAACGTTCCATTTTGCTTGATTCCCAGGCAGACCTGATTTCTTACGGTATGGGTGAAAAATCCATTGTGGAAATCGCAGATGCCTTAAGCAGCGGACTGGATGTGAAGGACATTACGTTTATTAACGGAACGGTATATAAAACAAACTCCCTGGAGTCGGTGTATGATGCCCTGACCCTTCCGTCGTTTCCTGAAATTCTGGCAAATAAGCGTACGTTTGCAGAAAGCTTTTATACACAGTACTGTAATACTGACCCTTTTTCGGGAAAACGGCTGGTGGAAAAGTATTCCGACAATGAGTATGTGGTGCAGAACCCTCCGGCAAAGCCGCTTAGTCAGGCAGAAATGGACCGGGTATATGCCCTGCCGTATATGAGAAATTATCATCCGAGCTATGAGGAGAAGGGTGGTATTCCGATTATCCAGGAATTAAAATTCAGCCTGGTCAGCAACCGTGGCTGTTTTGGCGGCTGTAGCTTTTGTGCTCTTACCTTCCACCAGGGAAGAATTATCCAGACACGAAGCCATGAGTCGATTCTTGAGGAAGCTAAGGCGTTTCAGTGGGATCCTGATTTTAAGGGTTATATCAACGATGTGGGTGGCCCGACAGCAAATTTCCGTGCTCCGGCATGTAAAAAGCAGCTGACCAAAGGCGTTTGCCCGAACAAGCAGTGCTTATTCCCGAAACCTTGTGCCAACATGGAAGTAGATCACACGGACTATTTGAAGCTTTTGCGTAAACTCCGTGAGTTACCAAAGGTGAAAAAAGTGTTTATCCGCTCCGGCATCCGGTTCGATTATCTGATGGCGGATAAAAATGATACGTTTTTTAAAGAACTTTGCGAGCATCACATCAGCGGCCAGCTAAAGGTGGCACCGGAGCATGTGTGTGATGCGGTATTATCCATGATGGGTAAACCGGAAAACTCTGTTTATGAGGCATTTATTAAAAAATACAAGCAGACCAATGCAAAGCTTGGAAAGGAGCAGTATGTAGTTCCGTATCTGATGTCCTCCCACCCGGGGTCTACCATCAAAGAAGCGGTAAAATTGGCGGAGTATTTGCGGGATTTGGGCTATATGCCGGAACAGGTGCAGGACTTCTATCCGACACCGTCTACCATTTCCACCTGTATGTATTATACAGGGCTGGATCCGCGTACCATGCAGGAGGTTTACACACCAAAGTCTCCGCATGAAAAGGCAATGCAGCGTGCTCTGATCCAGTATCGAAATCCGAAGAACCATGCCTTGGTTTTAGAGGCGTTAAAACTGGCGGGTAGAGAGGATTTAATCGGTTACGACAAGCACTGCCTGATTCGGCCGTCTGCTTCCGGAAAGCCGGCAGGAAAAAAGCCGTCAGGAGGCGGCACTGTTGTCAGAAAAAAAGAAGAAGCGCCAAAAAAGAAACGGACGATTCGAAATGTGCATAAGAAAAAGCGCTGATATTACAGAGATGTTGCCAAAAAAACTTGATTATTGTTTTTAAAGTGAGTATACTGTATACGAGATAATCTTTATAGTTGGAGGGGTTAGTTATGTATTGCTTTAATTGCGGAAATAAGTGTTCCGACAGTGCAAAGTTTTGTACTGCTTGCGGAACAAGACTTCAGGTGATTGTACCACAGCAGGTGGTGCAGGAAGAAGTTGCAACAGCAAAAGAATCTGTAGCGGAACCGGTGGCAGAACCTGTTCCCGAGGTAGTGGAAAAGCAGCCGGAGGTGGCGGAAAATGTTGCCGAGGAGAAACTTTCCGCGGCAGAAGCCGATACGGTAAAAGAAGAGCGCGTTCCTGAAGAAGAACCGGTTGCTGCGGAAGAACCGGTTGCTGTGGAAGAACCGGTTGCTGCGGAAGAATCGGTTGCTGTGGAAGAATCGGCAGTTGCAGAAACTTTGCAGGAGGAGGCTGTTTCTCAACCGATAGTAACTGAAGAAGCTGAAAAACCGGCAGAAGAGGCATTTTGGAAAGAGGATGCATACACGGAAAATGCAAATGCTCCGGCGGGAGAAGCTGTGCCTTGGCAGGAAGAGAAAAAGGAAGGTAAGGTAAAGAAAGAGAAGCCTGCCAAGCCAAAGAAAGAAAAGAAAGTAAAAGAAGAAAAGGCAGCTAAGCCTAAGAAATCTAAAAAAGAAAAATCCGTAGCAGGTTATTTCTTCTCTACATTCTTTAGCGTTATTTTCCTGTTTGTATTGATTGTGTTAAACGTGGCTCTGATTTCCAGAATCACGTGTGGTGCAGTGTTAGGTGACAGCACAAAATCCGGTATTTTAAACGATGTAGATCTGGCATCTGTTCCGGTTGGCGAGTTCATGACCGATTCGAAAATCGAAGGCATTGAAATTGAAGAAGACGACGAGCTTTCGGATGTTGTTTTGGCAGTGTTACAGGATGCAAAAACAAAGATAAAGACAGAGGACCAGGAAGTCGGATCGTAGCCATGTCGTTCTGTGGGCCAAGGAGTTGTCAGTGAGTCTTGTCTTCCTAAGACCGCTTGGCCTCCGACTTATCGAAGGCATTGAAATTGAAGAAGACGACGAGCTTTCGGATGTTGTTTTGGCAGTGTTACAGGATGCAAAAACAAAGATAAAGACAGAGGACC
>JAZQJL010000207.1:0-3345 GCA_045541595.1 Lachnospiraceae bacterium
GGGATATTTAACTTACTATATGTCCCGGATGATTGATTTAGGATTGCTTTCTTCCGACCGGATGGATTCTTCCGACAGTACTTATCAGTCCTATGTAAACGGCAGAATCAGTGCTGCAGAATTCCTTGCATACAGCATTAACAACCAATGGGTAGACCTGGATGCACTTGGAATCACGGGGGACTATTACAGTACAGACGAAATATATACCATACTTTTGAATACCACCTTTGATTCGTTATATGATAACCGGGAATTTGATTTAAAGATATATCGTGACCTGATTTTTAATTATAAATTGTCAGGAAAAGAAATTTGTCTTTTATTATTTGACCAAAATGTGTTAGAATATAATGAAGAGGATTATAACAATATCAGACGGAGTAAATTATCTGCCTATGAATTTCTGATGCAAAAGATTACAAACGTAGAAATTACTCCGGCTCAACTTGCCATAGAGCCTTGCAGCGGAACCATCATCCAGTCGGATGTGGATACCGGAGCGGTTACGGCGTTGGTAACCTACCCAAGCTATGATACCAACAAGCTGGCCAATAAAATTGAATGGGAATATTACTCAACGCTATTGGCAGATAAGTCCAACCCGTTATATAACCGTGCGACCCAGCAGAGAACCACTACGGGTTCCACCATCAAAATGATGAGTGCCGTGTCCGGCTTAATGAATGGCGTAATTTCTCTTAACGAAACCATTTATGATAATGTATTATTTGAAAAAGTTGTGCCTTCACCAAGCTGTTGGTACGCCAGAGGACATAAAGAGCAGAACTTCTGGGATGCGATTATGAATTCCTGTAACTACTTTTTCTATGAAGTCGGTTATCGTCTGGCAACAGACCGAAACGGAAAATATTCCGACAGCCTGGGTCTTTCCAAACTGGAGGAGACTTCAAAATTGTTTGGCTTTGACAGCACCTCCGGAATCGAACTGGGTGAAGCGGAACCGGCTTTCGCCACAACGGATGCTGTCCGTTCGGCCATTGGTTACGGTCATTCCTTTACACCGTTACAGATTTCCAGATATGCCAATACTTTGGCGACAAAAGGAACTTTGTATAAATATACTCTGATAGAAAAAATTACCGATAAAGACGGTAAAATTATTCAGGAACTGACACCGGTTGTTGAAAATCAGATTACAGAACTCAGCAGCAAGGCATGGAGCAAAATTACTACCGGTATGGAAAACGTAATTTTAAAGTATTCCATGGCATTAAAAAATGACTATGCTAATATTCCGGTTACAGTAGCGGCTAAAACAGGTACTGCACAGCAGGGCGCGAATATTCCTCCGCACTCCGTGTTTGTATCCTATGCTCCGTCCGTAAATCCTGAAATCAGTGTGGTTGCAGTAATTGCAAACGGATATTCCGGTAACTATTCCGGTTTCTTATGCCGCGACATTTACGGATACTATTACAACGGTGAATTTCGCGAGTTTTTGAATAAATCCAGTGAGGAGGTAGAGAATCCTTGAGTTCAACTGTAAAAATACGAGGCAGTAAACATGGTATTAACGTAAAACTTGATGCACAGGCCTCCTTTGAACAAATCAAGCAGGATATTGCAACGGAATTTAAAGATGCAGAAAAGTTTCTTGGAGAAGAACGACTTGCCATCAGTTTTGAAGGAACATATCTGACAGAACAACAGCAGGAAGAACTGGTGGATATTGTACATCAGAACTGTAATGTTCATATCGTATGTATTGTAGACCCAAATTCCGAGAAAGAAAATCAATACAAAAAGTCCGTTGAAGAAACCATGATGGAATTTGATGCATCTACCGGACAATTTTATAAAGGGCATCTTCGTTCCGGACAAGTTCTGGAATTTGAACAAAGCGTTATCATCATCGGAGATGTAAATCCGGGCGCCAGCGTTATTTCCAAAGGAAATATTATAATCCTGGGCTCCTTACGAGGAACCGCATATGCCGGTGCTTCCGGTAAAAAAAACAGTTTTATTGTGGCAATGGATATGCAGCCGATTCAGCTTCGGATTGCAGATGTTTTTGCCAGGGCATCCGATAACAGCAAGGGGCCGTCTGAGCCTAGAATTGCTTTTGTGGAAGAAGAAAATATTTATATAGAACCTCTTACCAAGTCGGTTCTTAATGATATTACACTTTAATTTATTTTTGGAGGATTTCAAAGAATGGGTGAAGTAATTGTAGTTACATCAGGAAAAGGCGGTGTTGGTAAAACCACCACAACCGCAAACGTAGGTACAGGCCTTGCAAAGCTTGGCATGAAAGTTGTATTAATCGATACCGATATCGGTCTTCGTAACCTGGATGTTGTTATGGGTCTGGAAAACCGTATCGTATACAATCTGGTTGACGTTATTGAAGGAAATTGTAAAATCAATCAGGCATTTATTAAGGTAAAAGGCTATGAAAACTTTTATTTACTTCCTTCCGCACAGACAAGAGACAAAACTTCCGTTACTCCGGAGCAGATGAAAGAGTTAACCGACCGGTTAAAGGAAAGCTTTGACTATGTACTTATTGACTGTCCGGCAGGTATCGAACAGGGCTTCAAGAATGCAATTGCAGGTGCTACCAGAGCATTGGTTGTTACAACACCTGAAGTTTCTGCAGTTCGTGACGCAGACAGAATTATCGGCTTATTAGAGGCAAATGAAATTACCAAGACGGAACTTGTAGTTAACAGACTCCGCATTGACATGGTTAAGCGCGGTGACATGTTATCCTGCGAAGATGTGCTTGAGATTTTATCCATCGGTCTCATCGGTGTTGTTCCTGATGATGAAAATATCATTGTTTCCACGAATAACGGTGTTCCGTTAGTTGGTGACAATTCCATGGCAGGAAAGGCTTACATGAATATCTGTCACAGAATTTTAGGTGAAGAGGTTCCATACCTTGACTTAAGCAAAAAGGGTGGATTATTCAGTAAGTTATTCAAAAAGTAAGAGATGAGGAGATAAAGAGATGGGATTCGCTGATTTTTTTAAGAAAAAACAATCCAGCAATACAGCAAAAGACCGTTTAAAACTGGTTTTAGTGTCTGACCGTGCCGGTTGTTCCCCGGAAGTAATGGAAAAAATCAAAAATGATATTATTGCGGTTATTTCCAAGTACATAGAAATTGATCTGGATGGACTGGATATTAAGATTAATCATAATTCCGATCCTGAAACCGGAAGTGATGGTCCTGCATTATTTGCAAACATTCCGATCAAGGATATGAAATCCAAGAAATAAGGACTGTATTACATGTTCAAAAAGTTACGGGAATATGATTTAAAAAAATTTGATGAAGTCGGATCGTAGCCATGTCGTTCTGTGAGCCAAGGAGT
>JAZQJL010000208.1:0-2691 GCA_045541595.1 Lachnospiraceae bacterium
GTACTATGCTGGAACAGTCAGAGCTTCCCCAGCAGAGAAGGAGGCAAGGAAAAATCATAAGAAATAACAGAAGGGAACAAGTGGATATGACTAATAAAAAATTATTACCGAAGGAACGTCCGACCTTTCCGAAGCGGGCTATTGTTACGGCAGGTATGCCTTACGGAAATAAGAATCTGCATTTTGGACATGTAGGCGGTATGTTTATTCATGCCGATATTTTTGCAAGATTTTTAAGGGACCGCATCGGGAAAGAGAATGTTATTTTTCTTTCCGGAACGGATTGCTACGGCTCGCCTATTATGGAGAGCTACCGCAAGCTGCAGGAAGCAGGATATGAGGGAACACCGGAGGATTATGTGCGCCAAAATCATGAAAATCAAAAAGAGACGTTAAGAAACTATGGCATCAGCCTGGATTTTTTCGAGGCGTCCGCTTTGGGAGAAGCAGGAGCCATTCATAAGAGCGTATCCGCCGAGGTATTTCAAACGTTATACAGGAACGGATATATTAAAAAATTATCTGTTCCACAGTTTTATGATGAAGAAAAGGGAATGTTTTTAAACGGACGACAAGTTATGGGAAAATGCCCGATTCCGGGATGCTGTTCCGATAAAGCATATGCAGATGAATGCTCCCTAGGGCATCAGTTCCTGCCCTCCGAACTGATTAATCCGGTCAGCAGTTTGTCAGGAAAGAAGCCTGTTCTTAAAGAGGTTGAGAACTGGTATTTTGATTTGGAATACTGCATTGATATGGTAAAAGGGTATAACGATGTTCTGCGTAAAAATACAAATACCCGTAAATATCAGTTAGAAACCGTGGAGGAGTTTTTAAAGAAACCTTGTCTTTATGTGCCCAGAAAATATATAGAAGACCTGGCAGAATTGGCAGCAAAACTACCACCTCATACATTGACGGATGAGGAGAAGAAGCCTTCGGTTGTATTCGAATTTGAAAATCTGGAGGACAGGGATAAGGCAAAAAGCGTGTTGGATTCGGAGAATATTCATTATACTTCCGGAAAGACTTTGGTGCCGTTTCGGTTGTCCGGCAATGTTGAATGGGGAGTTCCGCTACCGGAATGTGAAGATTTAAAGGATCTGACCTTCTGGGTATGGCCGGAATCCTTGTGGGCTCCGATTTCGTTTACCTTAGCTTACTTACAAAACAAAGGTGCTAAAGAAGAACTGTCCAAGTGGTGGTATGATGACGGGTCTAAGGTGTATCAGTTTATCGGTGAAGATAATATTTATTTTTATGCCATTGCGCAAACCGGTCTGTTTACCGGTTTACAGGTTCCGAAGGGCAAGGCGGCGGATATGGAAAAGGTGCATCTGTCCCATATTATTGCAAATCGCCATTTGCTGTATATGGATACTAAGGCCAGCAGCAGTTCCGAAATAAAACCGCCTACGGCAGACGAGTTACTTAAGTTTTATACAAAAGATCAGCTCCGAATGCATTTTATGAGCTTAGGGTTATCCTCTAAAAGTGTCGGTTTTAAACCGCAGGTGTTTATGAAAGAGGAAGAGCGGATCGGCGTTGATATGGTGCTGAAAGACGGCAATCTGATTACCAATGTGTTCAATCGGCTGATCCGGACCTGCTTCTATGCGATTCAGAATAATTGTGGCGGTAAAATACCAAAAGGCGAAGCATGCGAGGAAATAAAGAACATGGCAGAGGAAGCAGTTCTTGAGTATGAACGTCATATGTATAATCATGAGTTTCATCGGATTTCGTATGTCTTAGACGATTTCATCCGGCTCGTAAACAAGCACTGGGTAAACAACGTAAAGATTGCCGATGCTTCCGGTGACGGAGAGCTTAGAAAGCAACTGATTATTGACTGCTTCCATGCATGCAAGGTTATGGCAGTTCTGGTTCATCCGATTGCACCGGAAGGCTGCGAAATGTTTAGGGAATATCTGAATGTGAGTGAGAAATTATGGGACTGGAAGTATATTCTTAAACCGATTTCTGCTTATGTGGAGGATATAGAAAAGCATGAAGTGAATTACCTGGAACCAAGAGTGGATTTCTTTAAAAAACATGAGTGCCAGCTGACGGAGAAGAAAGAGGCATAAGACACTGCAAGGGTAAAAAAAGGACTGCCGATTCCCGGGAAAGGAATTGGCAGTCTTTATATTGTTATACTATTTCAAATTAGCCTCCACGTACTCGGCAATTTCTGCATTGTCATCCAACATACGGCAGCTGTACTGGATGGTTCCGTGTGACAGAATGGCTTTACGGATTGCCACAGCCGCTAACGACTCCTGAACAACAAAATGGTGGATATTGACTTTTAATAATTCGCCCATTTTTATTTCAGAATCTTCCGTGGTGAAAGATAATCCGTTGGCACTGATGTTTGTCATGATGCCGTTGGTTGTTTTTCCGGATTTTAAAGTAATATCACAAGGATTTACCAAGGACAATCTAGGGTATTTTCTGCGGTTTGCTACGGTTGGCTGGCTGTCTGCCCGGACGGAAACGCTGTTCTTCTGGACATGAAGGATAGCAGCGTTTGCCCAGTGATAGGTTGTATTGTTTACAACAACGGAAATATCGCAGGTTTTGGCATGGGCAGGAATGTTGCCGTTTTCAAATGTAATGGAGATTACATTGTCTGTTACGCCGGAAACAGTACCCTTATGGGCGGTGTTTTCATTTGCTAATTTTAAG
>JAZQJL010000209.1:0-1953 GCA_045541595.1 Lachnospiraceae bacterium
ATAGTGGCCTCTATTGTAACAGTGACAGGAAGTTATAAGGAATATGTAGGACAGATCGTGGAGGATACAAAGCAGATTCACAATCTTTCTTCCAACATCTTAGAAACTTCGGAGGAAATCTGGTAGAATCATATGGAATAAAAAAGAAACAGGCACTTTCGGGGAGAACGTGCCTGTTTCTTTGCTAAAAAGCGGTTCTGTATGTTGATAAGAGCAATACGAGGAAGCTCTTATAACACCTTGGATAAAAACTCACGCAGACGCGGGTTCTTTGGATTTTCGAAGAATTCCTCCGGTGGAGCGCTTTCTAAAATCTGGCCGCCGTCGATGAATAAGACGCGGTTAGCGACTTCCCTGGCAAATCCCATTTCGTGGGTGACGATAATCATGGTCATACCGTCTTTTGCCAGCTGCTTCATTAAATCAAGTACTTCGCCTACCATTTCCGGATCCAGGGCCGAGGTTGGCTCATCAAAAAGAATGACATCCGGATTCATGGCAAGAGCACGGACAATGGCTACACGCTGCTTCTGACCGCCGGAAAGGGTAGACGGATATACGTCTGCTTTGTCGGCAAGACCGATGCGGTTTAACAGAGCCATGGCCTGTTCTTTGGCATTTTGTTTAATCGTTGCCTTGTTCGTGGTGACCGGAACAAGAGCTTTTTTCATTTTACTACTGCGGAACAGATTCGTCAACTTAATAATCGAATTTTGCCGCTTGGACCTTTTTAAATCCTGGAGGGCAACGTGCACCGGAGCTAGCATGATATTCTGAATTACGGTTTTGTTGTTAAACAGGTTGAAATGCTGGAACACCATGCCCATGCGCCGACGGTGGATGTTAATGTCTACCTTAAAATCGGCAATGTCTACTCCGTTGAAGATAATCTGGCCGCCGGTCGGGTCTTCCATGCAGTTTAAGCAACGCAGGAATGTACTTTTACCGGAGCCGGAAGGGCCGATGACACACATAATGTCACCCTTTTCGATTTTGATGTTGATGCCGTTTAATACTTTGTTGGAACCAAAGCTTTTCTGTAAATTAATGACGTCGATCACTTTTTCTCAGGCTCCTTTCCATCAGTTTAATTCCCAGGCTGATAAGCAGCACCAGAACAATATAAATCAGGGCCATAACAAGATAAGGAACCATAAATTCGTAGCTGCTGCTGCCGATCATGTTGAAGGCAACATACAGGTCGGCGGCACCGACAAAGCTGACAACAGAGGTTTCCTTAATCAGGGCAATGAATTCATTTCCTAAGGTAGGAAGAATATTTTTTACTGCCTGCGGAATGACGATTTTTATCATGGTGGTCCAATAGCTTAAGCCAACGGCACGACCTGCCTCCATCTGTCCCTGGTCCACGGAAAGAATACCGCTTCGCATGATTTCGGATATATAGGCGCCGCTGTTTAAGCCAAAGACGATGACAGCAACATTAACACTGCTCATTCTAAGGCCCAGAATCGGCAGCATGACATAGTAGAAGACCAAAAGCTGAACTACAATCGGGGTTCCGCGGAACAAACCGACGTAGAAACTGCAGATGCCGTTCAAAATACGTGGCAGAACCTTGTATTTCGGCAAAACCCGGACAATGGCGATGACAGTACCGATGACGATACCGATAACCAGGCCGAGTACGGCAATCAGCAAGGTGTTTTGTAAACCTTCTAATACTTTTACATAACCGTTCTGATTGATGAAAATATCAATAAAAGTGGATAGTTTCTTGCTAAAATCTCCCATGAAGACCTCTTTCCTGATACTGCAGATTACTGCATTTCGTTAATGGCTTCCGTAATGCATGCAGCAGGTGCGGAGTCGATAATAACGTAGTTTAAGTTTCCGTTTAATAAATCCTGTACGGCAAGGGAACCGTTCTTATAGCCAACGCTGGTTACAGGGAAACCGGTGAAGCCCCAGTCAGCATCGCCTTCGGTGTAG